>CANFJC010000107.1 GCA_947447245.1 Comamonadaceae bacterium | reverse complement strand
TTTTCATTTCAAGGAACATTCATGATTTTCACTTGTGCGCCCACTTGCAAGCACCCTTATCACAATCATGGCAAAGAGGCCAAAGGTGCGAAGGGCATGTTCACCTCCTTGGCCACTAAAAAACTGGCCAAGCGAAAAGACGGGCATTTGAATGTCGATGTGCATTGCCATTATTTCAATCCTACTGTGGGTCAAAAAGCCGCTGTGTTAAAACCAGTTGAGCAAGAAGTCGGTCACATCTTTGCCAACCAACTCACACGCAACACCAATGCCAAACAAATGCGCGACAGAGCGCCTATGTTGTCGGATGTGTCGGTGCGCATTCAAGACATGGACCGCATGGGTGTTGACATTCAAGCTGTCTCGCCTGCGCCTTTTCAGTATTACTATTTTGCTGAACCCGCGTTTGGCGCAGAGTTAGCCCGCGATGTGAACGAGGGCATGGCCAAGTTGGTGGCTCAGCATCCCGATCGGCTCATTGGTTTGGGAACAGTTCCCTTGCAAGACGCTGGCTTGGCAGTCAAGGAGTTGAAGCATGCGATCAAAAATTTAGGACTCCGTGGCATTGAAATTAACACGCATGTGAATGGCAAGAACCTGACAGATCCTTCCTTGAAACTGGAGAAGTTTTTTGCAGCGGTCAGTGAACTGGGTGTGCCATTGTTCATTCACCCCAACGGTTTTACCGAAGCCAGTCGACTTGAGAACCATTACTTCAACAACGTGATTGGCAATCCTTTGGACACCACCATTGCGGTCAGTCATTTGATCTTTGATGGTGTGATGGAGCGCAACCCCAAGTTGAAAGTGCTGTTGGCACATGCGGGTGGCTACTTGGCTCACTACTGGGCGCGCATGGACCATGTGTATGGCGCTCGTCCCGACGGCCGCACTGTGATCAAGCGCAAACCTTCTACGTATTTGGAAAGGTTTTACTTTGACACCATCACCTTTGACTCAGGCATGCTGCGCAACATGATTGATCGATTTGGCCCAGACCATGTGATGCTGGGCACAGACTACCCCTATGACATGGCCGAAGTCGATCCGTTGGGGCTTATTTCTGCGGTGAAGCGCTTGCCCAAAAGTGATCGCGATTTGATCACTGGGGGCAATGCCAAGAAGCTCTTCAAATTAAAGTAACAAACCACCTTGTGGCTGCAAGCCTAGGGCGCTTTGTCCGTAGGCTGCAGCGTGCACATCCCAAGTGAGCCCAATGTGCGATGAGGCGGCGTGGATGTCTCTGAATTGTCTTTGAAGCGGCAAGTGCAATGAAAGACCTGCAGCGCCTGCTGCGGGCATGAGCGCATCAATGCTGCGCACAGCCAAGCTGGTGGCAAACGCAGCATTGCGCTTCCAGCGCAATTTGGTTTCCATGCTGGGGAACTCGTTGTTCTCCACCGAGGTTTCCAATTCTGTCCAATCGCGCCTGATGACTGTTTCGGCAAACTCCACACAGGCTGCTGCTTCCGCAATGCGCGCCTGAACCGAGGCCAATTCGGCAATGCGCGAGCCCGTGTAGGTGCCAGCCCGATTGCGCATGGTGTCTGTAAATTGTTCGACGGCGGCTTTGGCTGTGCCCAGCGGCACGATGGCCAGAACATAAGCGAAGGCTGCAAAGGTGGGCATTTGAAACAGCTTGTTGCTGTAGAGCTTGGCGCCCGGTAAGTTTTGACCGGCGGCAAAAATTTCGGCAGACACACTGCGGTGTTCAGGAACAAAGGCGTCGGTGGCATGCACGTCGTGGCTGCCTGTGCCGCCCAGGCCATAGGCTTGCCAGTTGTCTTGGCTTTTGAAATCTGCCTGGGGAATTAAAAAGAAACGTCTTTGGGGCGCGCCACCATTTTGCTCTGTCATGGCGCCAACCAACATCCATGTGGAGGCATCAACGCCGCTGCCAAATGGCCATTTGCCCGAGACCTTGTAGCCGCCTTCCACAGGCACTGCTTTGCCGCATGGAAATGCAAAGCCAGTGGCTGCCAGCGCGAAGGGGTCTGTACCCCACACATCTTCTTGAGCTTGCAATTCAAACTGGCCAATGTTCCAAGAATGAGACGCTAAATTGGAATAAGCCCAAGCCGTCGATGAGCAGCCCTTGCATATTTCTAGCACCACATCCATCAAAGAGCCCAGACCTAATTCAGAGCCACCAAAGCGTTTGGGTTGCATAAGCCTCAGCAGGCCGCTGGCATTGAGTTCTTCAATCGATTCTTCAGGGACGCGGCGAATTTTTTCTGCATGCGCTGCGCGCTCGGCAAATTTGGGTGCAAGTTTTCTGGCGATGGCAACCGCTTCAAGTGCCGTGAGCACAGGCGCTGACTGAACGGCTTGAGCAGGTTTGGAAATGACGCGTAGATTCATGTTTGTCCCTTATCCGTTGACCTTGAGATAGACCGCATAAAGCGATGTCGTTCCGCAAATGAAAAGTCGATTGCGTTGAGCACCGCCAAATGTGAGGTTGGCCACCATCTCGGGTATTTTGATTTTACCAATGAGCCGCCCATCTTGTCTGTAGCAAATCACGCCTTGCGCACAGCTGGTCCATAGCCTGTCTTGTTGATCGACTCGAAAGCCATCAAAGAAACCATCGGGGCATTCTGCAAACACGGAGGAGGAACCTAGGGTTTTTCCCGAGGCGTCTACATTGAAGCGGCGAATGTGCTTGGGTCGGTTAGGGCCCTCGGTGCCGCCACTGTCGGCAATGAACAAATGCTTTTCATCGGTCGAAAAGGCCAAACCATTGGGATGGTCAAAGTCTTGGGCAACACGGGTCACTTCCAAGCTGTGGGGGTCAATGCGGTAGACGTGGCAACCGTCTTGTTCCATGCTGTCTATTTTGCCCTCGTAGTCGGCAATGATGCCGTAATCGGGGTCAGTGAACCAAATGGAATGGTCTGACTTGACCACCACATCGTTGGGGGAGTTCAAGCGTTTGCCATTGAAGGCGTCGGCCAGCACCGTGATGCTGCCATTGTGCTCGGTGCGGGTCACCCGTCGGTTGTAGTGCTCGCAGGTGATCAAACGGCCTTGCAGGTCGACTGTGTTGCCGTTGGCATAGCCTGAGGGTTGGCGAAACACTGAGACAGAGCCGTCGGTATCGTCATAGCGCATGATTCGGTTATTGGGCAAATCAGACCACAGCAAATAGCGACCGCCACCAAACCAAGCCGGCCCCTCAGACCAACGTGCGCCAGTCCAGAGTCTTTCAACGCGTGCATGGCCTACAAAGCAGGCGGCAAATTCGGGTTCGATGACTTGGAACCCGCTGCCTTCAATTTCGCCGTAAAACATGGATGACCCTTGCACTTTAAAGTTTCTAAAAATTTAACAGAATTTGTGAGTCTTGCGTGCAAAATTAAGCGTTATCTAACTTTGGGAGACAAAGGTGACCATGCAGAACAAATTACTCAGCGATCGTGCCCCTTTTCAAGCCATTGTGGACAGGCCCCCTTTGCAATTACCCGATGGCAATCGCATGTTGGTTTGGATCATTGTCAATGTGGAGCATTGGTCCATTGAGCGTGCAATGCCACGTTCTGTCTTGTCGCCACCGATGGGGCAGCCGCTGCTGCCAGATTTGGCCAATTGGTCTTGGCATGAGTACGGCATGCGCGTAGGATTTTGGAGAATTTTTGATGCTTTGCAAAAGCGCGGCATCACGCCCACCATGGCCATCAACGGCATTGTGTGCGAGTCGTATCCCAGCGTTGCACAAGCTGCCCTGAAAGCCGATTGGGAGTTCATGGGCCACGGCTATGTTCAGGGGCCCATGCACAAGGTGGAAGACCAAGTCAAAGCCATTGATCAAACCATGCAATCCATCAAGAACTTCACGGGCAAGGCTCCCGTGGGGTGGGAAAGCCCTGGGCTGACTGAAACAGACGACACCTTGGACTATTTATCTGCAGCAGGCATCTCTTATGTGGCCAATTGGGTTTTGGATGATCTGCCCACTTGGCTGCATGCCAAACCCAAACCAGTGCTTGCTGTGCCTTATACGGTTGAGTTGAATGACATTCCCATGATGGCGCTTCAAAACCATCGAAGCGAGGAAATGTACCACCGCGGCGTGTTGCAACTTGACCGCTTGTGGCGTGACGCTGCCACCATTCCCCGCATGATGGCCATCAGCGTGCACCCTTACATCACGGGCGTGCCACACCGCATTGATGCCTTTGAGAAGTTGCTAGATGCCGTGCTGGCCAAGCCAGAAGTTCAAATCATGACAGGTGAAAAAATAGCGCAGTGGTATAGCTCGCAAGTGCCTGCCAGTGCTGCTTTGAAATGAAGGAAAACACAGAATGAAAAATGAAAAAACCAAAGTAGGTGTGATTGGCCTGGGCATCATGGGCTCGTCCATTTCATCCAATCTGCAGAAGTCTGGGTTTGATGTGCATGGCGTCGATTTGCACGCCCCTACACGCAAAAAAATGAAGCCTCTGTTGTCAGATGTTCATGCAGACCCTTCCGCCATCTTGCAACACTCTTTGAAACTCATCAGCTCACTGCCTTCTAGCAAAGCCTTGATGCATGTTTGCCATGCACTGTGCGAATCAAAGAACGCTCTCAAAATCAAGGGCACTCCCATTTTGATGGAAACCAGCACCTTGACCTTGAAAGACAAAATGGCGGCACGCGACATTTTGTTGGCGGGCGGTATTCACATGATCGATGCGCCCTTGTCTGGCACTGGGGCGCAAGCCAGAACCAAAGATTTGAGCATTTACGCCAGTGGCGATGCCAAAGATGTGAAATCATTCAGCGCCATTTTTGATGGCTTCTCGCGCACCAACTACAACGTCGGTGAGTTTGGCAATGGCATGAAGATGAAGCTGGTGGCCAATTTGTTGGTGGCCATTCACAACGTGGCGGCTGCTGAAGGCATCTTGTTTGGCAAGAAACTGGGTCTAGATACCAAGAGCTTGGTCAACATCATTGGCGATGGTGCTGGCAGTTCGCGCATGTTTCAAGTGCGTGGCCCCATGATGGTTGCCAAAACTTGGCGTCAAGCCACCATGAAAAACGAGGTTTGGCAAAAGGACATGTCCATCATTTACCAGGCGCTTGACGACCTGAAAGTGCCAGCACCCTTGTTTGCTGCATGCATTCCCATTTACAACGCTGCCATGTCGCAAGGACACGCACTGGACGACACAGCCGCCGTCTATGCCGTCTTGGAAAGAATGGCGGGCGAGCGCTAAAGCGTTTTAAATTTTGCCCAGCGCAGCCAACACACGCTGAGGTGTGAAAGGCTGCACGCTCACGTTGGCATGGAGAGGTGCCAGGGCATCGTTGATGGCATTCATCACGGCGCCAGGTGCGCCTGCAGTGCCAGCTTCTCCGGCACCTTTGGCGCCAAGCTCTGAGGTTTTGGTGGGGGTTTGCACATGGCCAATGACCATGTCGGGCATCTCGCCTGCCATGGGCACTAAGTAGTCTGCCATCGAGCCATTCAACAATTGGCCGTCTTCGCTGTACATGCATTCTTCAAACATGGCGCCGCCAATGCCTTGAACAATGCCGCCGCGAATTTGCTCATCGACCAGCATGGGGTTGATGATGGTGCCGCAGTCTTCCACGCACCAGTGCTTGAGCAGTTTGACAAAGCCAGTATCGGTGTCGACTTCGACATACGAAGCTTGAATGCCGTTGGTGAATGTGAAGCCATATTCACGCGGCGTGTAGTGCCGGGTCACGGTGAGTTCAGATTGGAAATTCATGGGCAATGTGTCGGGCCTGAAGTAGGCCACGCGGCCCACTTCACTCAAAGGCATTTGTTCTTGTCCACTGAGTTTGTCGATGACCACACCGCTGACCAAATCGAGGGTGGCAGCTTCCACTTTCAAGATGGCTGCGGCCACATCCAAAATGTGTTTGCGCAGTACTTTGCCTGCTTGCAGCACCGCTTCGCCGCCAATGCCTGCGCCCCTAGAGGCCCACGTGCCACCGCCGTAAGGTGTGATGGCCGTGTCGCCTGTGATCACACGGACGTTTTCGACTTTGACACCCACCGCTGTGGCTGCAATTTGCGTGAACACGGCCTCTGTTCCCTGACCCTGCTCGGTCACACTGACCAGCACATTGACCATGCCAGCAGGATCGAGTCGAATGGTGGCGCCATCTTGCGCTGAGATGCGAGCGCCGCCCACACCGTAAAAAGCAGGGGAGGGGTTGGTGACTTCAATCATGGCGGCCAAACCTATGCCGCGGTAAATGCCTTGGGCGCGCAAATTCGCTTGCTCTTGACGCAAGCCTTTGTAGTCCATCAGGGTCATGAGCTGATCTAGGCATTGGTGGTGTGACAGCTTTTCAAACTTCACGCCAGAAGGGAAGGTGTAGGGGTAGGCGTCGTCTGCAATTAAATTTCTGCGCCTAAACTCTGCGGGGTCCATGCCAATTTTTCTGGCGGCTTCGTCCACTATGCCTTCAGTAATTGCCATGGCAATCGGATGGCCTACTGCGCGGTATTGACAGGTCACATTCTTGTTGGTGAAGACCACATCCAACTTGGCTTTGTAGTGCTTGTGCTTGTAGGGGCCGCCCGTCAGGTTGACCACTTGGTTGCCTTCAATGCCGCTGGTGCGCGGGTAGACAGAGTAGGGGCCAATGCCTGTTAAATCGTTCATGTCAAAGGCAATGATGTCGCCTTGGTGGGTACAGGCGAGTTTGATTTTGACTTTGTGTTCGCGCGCGTGGATGTCGGTTAGAAACGATTCAATTCTGTCGGCAGAAAATTTAACTGGTCGCTTGAGCATGACAGAGATGGCAGCGGTTGCCATTTCATCAGGGTAGACGTGGACCTTGATGCCAAACGAGCCGCCCACATCTTTGCAAATCACTCGCACATTGGATTCAGGAATGTTCAGATGCCGCGAAAAAATATCTTGCATCATGTTGGGGGTTTGCGTGCCTTGGTAAACAGTCAGCAAGTTTTCGGCAGGGTTGTAGTCTGCCAAAATGCCCCGAGGTTCATTGGTCACGCCGGTGTGTCGACTGAATTCGTAAACCTTTTCCACCACCACATCGGCCTTGGCAAACGCTGCTTCAAAGCCCTCGGTGATCAGTTCGCGGCTGAAGCATTTGTTGTCTCCCAAATCAGCGTGAATGACCACGTCGCCGGCAAGCGAGGCTTCCATGTCGGTCACAACGGGCAAGAGCTCCCAGTCAGCCAGCACATGGTCTAGCGCGTCTTCTGCTTGACGTCTTGTTTGGGCCACAATGGCCGCCACCGCTTCGCCTTGCCAGCAGGCTCTTTCGGGGGCAATGGCGTACTGCGGTGCCGATCGAATGCCTTTCAGGTGACCTAAAACACCTACCCAAGGTGTGCAATATTTGGCCACTTCATGGCCATCAAAAACCGCTACCACGCCGGGTTGTTTGCGTGCCTGAGAAAGGTCTAAGTGTTTGATGACTGCATGGGCATGGGGGCTTCTGAAAAAAACCACATGCACCAAACGGGGCATGCGCAAGTCATCTAAGTAGGTGCCGCGTCCTTCCAGTAATTTTTTGGCGCCTGAGCGCGGCACACTTTCGCCCACATAGTTGTGTTGGGTTGCCACACCTTCAGCGGGCAGCGGCAGTTCGTGGGGTGCGTTCATACCTTGACTCCTTCATCAGAAGAAGATTTCACCAAGACTGACTCAATGGCATTCACGATGGCCTGATAGCCCGTGCATCGACAGTAATTGCCAGAGATTAATTCTCGAATTTCTTCACGCGTGGCCTGCTTGTGGTGCTTGGTAATTTCCAGGGCAGTGAGTAACATGCCCGATGAACAGAAGCCACATTGAAAAGCGTTGTGCTCTAAAAAAGCAGCCTGCAATTGTTGCAGTTCACGGCTTTCAGTCAGGCCTTCAATGGTCTGCACCTGTTTGCCATCTGCTTGAATGGCCAAGGTAAGGCAGCCCCGCACAACTTGTCCATCCACCATGACTTGGCAGGCACCGCATACGCCATGCTCACAACCTAAGTGCGAACCCGTGAGGCCCAGCTCATCGCGCAAATAATCGACCAAGTGCATTCGAACAGGCACCTGGGCATCAACCGTTTCGCCGTTGACGGTAAATTGTGCATGCATGCAATTTTCAGACATGTGTCGCTCCCGCTTGCATCAAAGCCCTTGACAAAAGAACCCGTGACAAATGTTTTTTGGTGGCTGCATTGGCCAATAAATCGCCCGCTGGATGGAGGTCTGCATCCAGACCTTTTTGGGCATCTGCAATGGTTTGCAGGTTGATGGGTTGACCCACCATGGCTTTCATGGCGTGTGGCGCCAGAATGGGCCTGTCGTCCATGGCCATGAAAGCCAAAGAAGCATCTCGAATGGTTTGTCCTTCTAAGCTGATGGCCAAGGCCATACCCACCATGGCGTAATCGCCTTTTCGCCGGGCCAATTCTGAAAACACAAAACGTTGGTTGGAAGTGGCCACGGGAAATTCGACTGCAATGAGCACTTCGTGCGCTTGAACGGCTGTGCGGTACAAGCTGATGAAAAATTCAGTGGCCTTGACCCGTCGCTCTCCGGTGGCGCTTTGAATGATCAGGGTAGCATTCAAGGCCAAAGCCACAGCTGGGTATTCAGCGGCAGGGTCGCCCAAAGCCAAACTTCCCCCCATGGTGCCTTTGTTTCGAATGGCCAAATGGGCCACATACGGCACTGCTTGCGCAAGCAGGGGAACATGCGTTTGCACGATGCTGGAAGACAGAACCTCTTGGTGAGTGGTGAGTGCGCCAATTCGAATCACATCGCCAGTTTTCTGAATGCCTTTGAGTGAT
>CANFJC010000106.1 GCA_947447245.1 Comamonadaceae bacterium | reverse complement strand
AGCCAATCCAGCAAATGCAGGATCAAAGGGTTTGGACAGTGTTTTCAAAGCATCGTCAAAGGCTTTTTGTTGCGCTTGCAAGTTGGCCAAACGCAAACGGGCCAATTGCGCACTGCCTTGATCGCTAGCACTTTCGCTGGCCCACTGGAGGGCCGCTTTGGCGGCATCAGGCTTGTCGGTCATTTGAAAAGACTTGGCTGCCAGCAAAGCTGATTGGGCTGCGAAAGTGGTGCTTGGGAAGCGTTCTTTCATGTCGCTCCAAGCCCGCTCAAGTTTGACGGCGTCGCCAGCCGCAGCAGACTTTTCAAGCTCATCAAAAAGTGCCGATGCCTTGCCAGACTGTTGACGTTGCCAGTACTGATAAGCATTCCAGCCAGCGTAGGAGCCCATGACAACGATCAAAAGCCAAGTGATGGCATTGCCGTATTTTTTCCAAAAGTGCTTGAGTTCATCAAGTTGCTCTTGTTCTTCTAGATCGAGATGTGATGCCATATTCAACTTTTATTTAAGAGGTGGATTGTAGGCGCTGAGCCCAGCCATCCAACTTTTCAAGAGATTCTGTCCTTTGCGCGCCGCCGCCATCTCGCAATGGCTTGACTGAAACAGCGTTTTGATTGAGCTCATCGGCCCCAAAAATAAGGGCATAAGCTGCGCCACTGCTATCGGCTTTTTTAAATTGACTTTTCATGCTGCCAACGCCCTCCCCTGAGCCCGCATGCATTTGAACATTCACACCCAAGGATCGCAGTTGCCGAAGGTATTTCAAAACCAAGGGCAAACTGTTGGCATCGGGCACGATGGCATAGGCATCAGGCACGGCATCGGGCAATTGCACACCCTGCTCTTCTAGCAAGGCCAAAACGCGCTCAATGCCTAAGGCCCAGCCCACCGCAGGCGCGGGCTTGCCACCCACTTGCTCAATCAGGTAATCGTAACGACCGCCGCCACACACTGTGCCTTGAGAACCCAACTGATCGGTGATGAACTCGAACACAGTGAGGTTGTAATAGTCCATGCCTCGAACCAAGCGAGGGTTTAAGGAATACTGAACACCATTGGCATCGAGAATTTGACGCAAGGCATTGAAGTGCGCGAGCGAGACTTCACCCAAAAAACTCATCAATTGAGGGGCTGACTCCACCACTTCTTTCATGGCAGGATTTTTGGTGTCCAAAATTCTGAGCGGGTTGGTGTACAGACGGCGCTTGGCATCCTCGTCCAACATGGCTTGGTGTTTTTCAAAGTGAGTGATCAAGGCGGCTCTGTGTGCCAAGCGCTCTGGTGGCTGGCCCAAACTATTGAGCTCAAGTCGCACGTCTTTCAGGCCAATGGCTTGCCATAAATCATGGGCCAATAAAATAACTTCTGCATCAATTTCAGGGCCCTGAAAACCCAAGACCTCAGCGCCTATTTGGTGAAATTGTCGATAGCGCCCACGCTGAGGACGCTCGTGCCTGAACATGGGGCCCATGTAATACAAGCGCTTACCGCCCTCGTAAAGCATGTTGTGCTCAACCACTGCTCGCACAACGCCGGCCGTGCTTTCGGGTCGCAAGGTCAGGGCTTCACCATTTAAGCGATCCTCGAAGGAATACATTTCCTTCTCAACAATGTCGGTCACTTCGCCTAAGCCTCGCACAAAAAGTGCCGTCGGTTCGACGATGGGCGTTCGAATGTTTCGGTAGGCATACCGAGCCATCAAATTTCTCACAATGCCTTCGAGCCATTCCCATTTGGCGGACTCGCCCGGCAAGATATCGTTCATGCCTTTAACGGCTGTGAGTTTTTTAAACGCGCTCACTTTGTCAGCAACTTCTTTGGATTGAATATCAGACATAAAAAATCAATTGACAGCTTTGGTGGTGCCACCAAATCGCTTGTCGATGTATTGCTCGACCAAGCTTTGAAATTCTTTGGCAATGTTGTCGCCACGTAAGGTGAGTTTTTTCTCGCCATCGATGAAAACAGGCGCAGCGGGTGCTTCGCCAGTGCCAGGCAAACTGATGCCGATGTCGGCATGTTTGCTTTCACCCGGCCCATTGACAATGCAACCCATGACGGCCAACTTCATGTTTTCAACACCTGGATAACGGCTGCGCCAAACAGGCATTTGAGCACGCAAGAAATCGTCAATTTGTTTGGCCAATTCTTGGAATGTGCTGCTGGTGGTGCGACCACAACCAGGACAGGCCGTGACGCTGGGTACAAAAATTCTCAAGCCCAAAGACTGCAAAATTTCAGACGCAATGACCACTTCTTGGGTGCGTGCCTCGCCAGGCTGAGGCGTGAGTGAGACCCGAATGGTGTCTCCGATGCCCTCTTGAAGCAAGATGGCCAAGGCTGTGCTGGAAGCAACGGTGCCCTTGGTGCCCATACCGGCCTCAGTCAGCCCCAGATGCAAAGGGTAATCTGTGCGTCTTCCCAATTCTCGGTAGACGGCAATCAAATCTTGGACGCCCGAGACCTTGCAAGACAGCATGATTTGTGCGCGAGCCATGCCCATTTCATGCGCCTTGTCAGCTGAAGTGATGGCCGATGTAATAAGCGCCTCGTACATCACTTGACGAGATTCCCAAGGTGTTTTTCGTTGACTGTTTTGGTCCATCAATTCGGCCAACAACTCTTGGTCTAGGCTTCCCCAGTTGACGCCAATGCGAACAGGTTTGTTCCAACGCAGGGCAGCTTCAATCATTTGACCAAATTGCAGATCGTGCTTATCGCCTTTTCCAACATTGCCAGGATTGATTCGGTATTTGGAAAGGGCTTCAGCACAAGCAGGATGGTCGCTCAGCAAACGATGTCCGTTGTAATGAAAGTCACCAATCAGCGGCACATCAATGCCCATTTTGTCAAGTTGATCGCGGATGTGGGGCACAGCCTCTGCAGCCTCTGGCGTGTTGACCGTGATCCTCACCAATTCCGAACCCGCCAAGGCCAATTCTTTGACCTGAATGGCTGTGCCAATGACATCCACGGTATCGGTGTTGGTCATGGATTGCACGCGAACGGGTGCTTGACCGCCCACTGTGACAACGCGTTGGCCCCAGACCACTTGGGCTTGAAGGCTGTGTCTTTGAAGGGGAATGGCCGCAGGAATGGCTTCGGCCATGGTCTTAGGAATGACTGTTGGTTGCATCATTTTTTGACCTCTAGGGTTGGAGGATTTGAGTCGTTGGGGGTGCTGCGGCGAAGGCTGTCTGGGTTGGAACTGTCAAACACCATGGCTTTGGGCAGATCCGCCTGTGTTGAATCAGGGGCAGCTTGTTCTTGTACCGGAGGCATGGTGGGAACCACTTCTGAAACCTCAGGCTTTGCCTTCGAATTAAAAACACTCAGTTGCAAATCGGCAGAGTAGGCCCATGCCAAAACGCAAATGACCGCGAACAAAATCCAAAGTTTGAGTCCACGTGGGTCGCTGCCACTGGCTTGATCCATGCGATGCAGTTTGAAAGAGGGCCTGTTGTCAGACTCAATCAGATGCAAGGGTTTTAAACCATTGGTCATTTGCGGCATCAGCGCCAAAACCGGGTCAGAATCAATTTTCAAAAACCGACACACTTTGGCAGCCAATGCACGCGCAAATACTGGCTCGGGCAAATGCTCAAATTGATCCGCCTCTAACGCTTCCAATTGTTTGATACTGACTTTGAGGTTGACAGACAACACGGCCAAATGCACACCTGCATTTTCTCGGGCAGTCCGCATGATGGCACCGGGTGATTGGGGCGAAAGGGGCATTGAAGCCTCAACGATGTGTTCAGTCATGCGGGACGCCATCCTGATAAGCGCGCCATTGCGCTGAATTTGAAAAATGAAGTCCTAACATCTTGCCCCAATGGTTCTTTTTAACTGCTTGATTCTGGCGCTCTGCAAGCTGCAAAGCGAGCCACACCGATTGTGCACTGACAGAGGGAGAATCATTCAAATATTCAAGAATTTTCTCAGCTTCTACGAACTTTCCCAATTGAATTTTGAGCTCAACCAGTTCAAGTGGCTCAGAAATCAAGCCAGGCTGTTGGGCAAAGGCATCAGACATCCTTGCGTTGGCGGCTTCAAATTGACTATTTCGCCTTAGACATTGGCCCCAAACCCAGCTCGTCTTCACCTGATCTGAGCCCGTGGAAAGGTCCCATGCACGCTTGAATTTTTCAAATGCCGCTTCAAAATGGCCCTTTTGGCATTCAAAAACGCCCCATTGGTAGGCAATTTGAGGGTCTTCGGGGGCCGCATCCTTGGCCTGCTGAAAGTATTTCTGGGCCAAATCCGGCTTGTTTTGCTGCTGAAACAGGAGGGCTATCAGCAGCAAAGCAGGCGCGTGATGCGGCATCAAAATCAAAGCTTGATCGACTTCTTCCAATGCAAAGACGAACATGCCCGCTTGAAAATAGGCCGAAGCCAAGGCCGTTCTAGCCAATGTGCGCGTTAAAGCCTGAGGAGACTCTGCGGGCTTGGGTCGCCATGCATGGGCCGGCGGCAAATGAAAGGTCAATGAAACAAAAAGCAAGACCATCAAGCGCCTTGCCCCCAAGAGAGGGGCAAGTGCTGCAGGCCGTGACATCAGACTTGTGGCGTGTTGCTGCTTGGCGCGCAAGTGTGCCACTGGATGGGCACCGCACGTTGCTGGGCCATTCGATCGGCAACACCTGTGCGGTCTTTGACGTCACCCGCCAATTGGCCACAGGCCGCATCAATGTCGTCGCCCCGGGTTTTGCGTACCGTGGTGACAAACCCGGCTTCTAAAAGCACCGCGGCAAATTGCTGAACCGTTGCATCGTCTGATCTCAAAAGGCCAGACTCTTTGAAAGGGTTGAAGGGAATAAGATTGAATTTGCACCGAAGCCCCAAAGTCGCATGGTGCCGAATGAGTTGGACCAACTCCTTGGCATGCGTCACTTGATCGTTCACCCCTTTGAGCATGCAGTATTCAAAGGTGATGAAATCGCGCGGTGCTTTTTCCAAATAACGGGTGCACTCAGACAGCAATTCATCCAAGGGGTATTTGCGATTCAATGGCACTAAATTGTCGCGCAATGCATCTGTGGGGGCGTGCAAGGAAACCGCCAAGGCCACGGGGCAATCGGCTGACAAGCGTGTCATCATGGGCACCACACCCGATGTAGAGACTGTGACTCGGCGACGAGACAGGCCATAGGCATGATCGTCCAGCATGGCTTTTAAAGCAGGGACCAAAGTGCTGTAATTTTGCAGCGGCTCGCCCATTCCCATCATGACCACATTGGAAATCACGCGCTCAGTTTGGTTCAAATGCTTGCGTAAAAAATGCTCAGCAAACCAGAGTTGGGCCAAAATTTCGGCCGTGCTTAAGTTGCGGCTGAATCCTTGATGCCCCGTAGAACAAAAGCGGCACCCCACCGCACAACCGGCTTGCGAAGAAACACACAAAGTTCCGCGATCGTCTTCAGGAATAAAGACAGCTTCAACGGCATCGCCGGCGCCCACATCGAACAACCATTTGATGGTGCCGTCTTTCGAGAATTGTTGAGACAAAATAGGCAAAGCCGCGACGTGGGCATGAACCTTTAACTTCTCGCGCAGTGATTTGGCAAGGTCTGACATGTCATCAAAATTGGACATGCCGCGCTGGTGAATCCAGCGAAAAAGCTGTGTAGCGCGAAAACGTTTTTCGCCCAAACCCTCACAAAAAACGGCCAAGCCTTCAAGGTCAAAATCAAGAAGGTTGGCCGTCATGGCGGATAAAAAAAGTTCTTGTCCGCGGGCTAATTGCAAAAGCGCGTTAGCAGGGATTAACGTGAATAGACGTTCATGCCAGCAAAGAAGAAGCTGATTTCAACAGCTGCTGTTTCTGCAGCGTCAGAACCGTGAACCGCGTTGGCATCAATGCTTTCTGCAAAGTCAGCACGAATGGTGCCAGGCGCTGCTTTCTTAGGATCGGTTGCGCCCATCAAGTCGCGATTTTTCAAAATAGCGCCTTCGCCTTCAAGGGCTTGGATCATGACGGGGCCAGAAATCATGAATTCAACCAGGTCTTTGAAGAAAGGACGCTCCTTGTGAACTGCGTAAAAAGCTTCTGCTTCGCCGCGTGACAGGTGCGCCAACTTGGCTGCAACCACTTTGAGGCCAGCAGCTTCAAAACGAGCGTAGATTTGACCGATGACGTTTTTAGCAACCGCGTCAGGCTTGATGATAGAAAGTGTGCGTTCGATAGCCATGGAGAAATTCCTCAGTATTATTTTAAAAAAAGCCTGTCATTCTAACCCGAGCTAAGGGTTTCCCCATGGGGCGAAAGGAATTGCAAACCCTTGAAAGGTTTGGGCCAAGAAAAGCGAATGGCCCAATTGCGTTAATTTAGCGACTTCTGCCGCCATTTCGGCGCGGGCCGCCCGATTTGCCGCCTGGGCCTTGCTCTTTGCGCTGTCGACTGAAACTGTCGGCCCCAATGTAGCCCACAGAGGTTTTCATCGGATCGGGCTGACTGTTGGCAGATTTGTCACTGCGCTGGCGAGAAGGTCCTGGCCCCGTCTTTTTGGCACCAAAAGCTCTGTTTTTCGGATTTCGAGGGTTTTGATTTCGAGGCTCTGGCGAGCGCTTTTCTCCAACAGCACCTGGCTCGTCACGGTTTTCCGAAGCTTGCGCTTTGTTGGCCGCATGAGTCAGCGCTCGAATGTCTGCTTCGTCCAATTCCATGTAAGTGCTGCGGCGCAATCCATGTGGCAAAACCATGGCGCCATAGCGAATGCGAATGAGGCGGCTGACCGCATGCCCCACCGCTTCCAGCATGCGTCTGACTTCGCGATTGCGGCCCTCTGAAATGGTCACGCGGTACCAGCAGTTAGAGCCTTCGCCGCCGCCATTTTCAATTGAACCGAATTGAGCCATACCGTCTTCGAGCATGACGCCATCCAATAACTTTTGCTTTTCTTCATTGCTCAGGGCGCCCAAAACGCGAACTGCGTATTCACGCTCTAGACCAAACCGAGGATGCATCAAGCGATTGGCCAATTCGCCTGAACTGGTAAACAACAACAAGCCTTCGGTGTTGAGATCTAAGCGGCCGACAGACTGCCATTTGCCATGTTGCAAACGAGGCAATTTGCGAAACACGGTAGGTCTGTTTTTCGGATCATCGTGCGTCACAATTTCACCAGCAGGCTTGTGATAGGCAATGACGCGTGGTGGTGGTGGATCAATTCGAATTCTGAGAGGGCGTCCATTGACCTTCACTTGATCACCGAACTGAATGCGTTGACCAATATGGGCCGGCTCGTTGTTGACCGAGATACGCCCTTCCAGAATGAGTTGTTCCATTTCCAAACGTGAGCCTAGTCCCGCTTGGGCTAGGACTTTGTGCAACTTGGGCGATTCTGCTTGGGGCGGCAAAACGCGCTTGGTCAAAATGGGCGAAATGCTGCCTTCAGCTTCTTGGTCAAACTCTCCAGAAACGACATCCTCAATGGCTATCGGCCGCAAAGGATCTTGAGACGACGTCTCGGGTGAGTCAATCATGGTGCTGGCCTTCCGCCGCGTCTGGAATTTCTTGCGCAATGTTGGTTTGGCCAGCGACCTCGATGGTTTCTGGCTCTGAAATTTCCACCTCTGGCATTGCCAGCTCTGAGGCTTGTGCATCTATCGTTTCTGCCTGTACCGTTTCAAGGACCTCGGTCGAATCTTCTAGAGACAGTGAAGCTTGCGTGGCGTCTTCCTCTGGGGGATTCAAGCTGGCCAACATGGCTGCTTGGCCATCCACACTGCTCAGCAAAGGCAATTGGTCAAGAGAAGACAAACCCAAATCATCTAGGAAGTGGCGTGTGGTGGCATACAAACCAGGACGGCCTACAGATTCGCGGTGCCCAATTACCTCCACCCAACCTCTGTCTTCCAACTGCTTGATGATTTGCGTGTTGATGGTGACACCTCGAATATCTTCCATGTCACCGCGGGTAACCGGTTGGCGATAGGCAATGATGGCCAAGGTTTCCATGACCGCACGGGTGTACTTCGGGGGCTTTTCTGGGTTCAGTTTGTCCAAATAAATCCGCAGTTCAGGACGGCTTTGAAACCGCCAGCCTGTCGCAACAGAGACCAACTCCAGGCCGCGATCGGCCCAATCCAATTGCAACTCTTCTAAGAGTCCTTTAAGTGTGTCAGCGCCTAAAGCGTCGTCGAACAACACGCGCATGTCACGCACTGTGACGGGCTGAGTTGAGCAAAGTAACGCTGTTTCAAGGACACGCTTGGCTTGCGCCGTGTTCATGGTGTCTATCTTCCGGGATAAAAGCGCCTGAAGCGCGAATCGAGATGCACGCACCGACTTAAAACATCAAGTTGGCGGGGGATGTGACCCACCTGTGCATCCCATTAAGGGAAATTAAGCCCATCTTTCGATGGGCCAAGCCTGAGATTCAGGATTTTTCATTGTAACTGAGGGACCAAGCTTGAAGCAAACTCTGAATATCAGCCGGCAGTGGCGAATGAAATGCCAAGGGTTGTCCCGAGATGGGGTGATCGAATGACAAAAGGTCTGCATGCAAGGCCTGCCTTGGCATCAGGGGGTGCGCTGAGCCCCCATAAATGGGATCTCCCAGCAATGGCAATTTGAGGGCCGCCATGTGAACTCGAATTTGATGGGTTCGCCCCGTCTCTAAAATGCAACGCACGAGGGTGCCAAGCTCACTTTGTGACATCACATGGAAGTGGGTTTTGGCTGTTTTCCCAGAATTTTTGCTCAGATCAACAACAGCCATTCGCAAGCGATTGCTTGGGTCTCGGCCAATGGGCAAATCCATTGTCTTTTGTTTGTTTCCGGACCAAAGCTTGTCACTCAGGGCGATGTACTGGCGCTTGATGTCTCTGGCTGCCATT
>CANFJC010000105.1 GCA_947447245.1 Comamonadaceae bacterium | reverse complement strand
CTTTTTAGCTTACGCCAGACTTTATTGAGGCTAGATTGCAGGGCAGTGACCTACCGCCCCGCTCAACTTTTTAAGGCGAAGCCCGTTGCACAGACGCTTTCAGCGTGACATTGAGGGCGTCCAACGCATCTGCATAATGTGCCCGCGTGGTTTTGCTCAAGCCAGGTTTAGCCAAGGCCTTCTCCAGCATGCCGGCCAATTGACGCGCATTTTCTCGCATGATGCTGCGCGCATCTGCTGGCCATGGACCTGCAGGTTTCACCAACACATCGGTCATGCGGCGCAGTTGTTCACGTTGCAAGTTGCGGCGGATCAAACTGGTTTCTTGACCTGTTTTAGCTTCAGTCCAAATTGCATCTTGTAATGTGTCGTAGACATCTGCCAAGCCCAAGCTTTCTTTGGGGTCATTCACTTTCATGCCCACTTCGGCCAAGCGCGTGGCCACTGAAGGGGAATAAACATGGTCCAAAATTTCTTTATGAACACCTGCAACCAAACGAGCAACCGAAGTTTGCATGCTGCCGTCAGCCTCGGTTCGCTCAAAGCGGTCGGTGGCCAAACGGGCTATGAACTCAGGCTTGAACTTGAAGCTGTCGGTACCAAAAAAATCTTTGGCAATCAAGGCCAAAGCCTCTTTTTGCTTGGCAGCACTGACAGGCTCATACACTGCATTTTTACTGCCTGCGCGCTCTCGGCGAATGTGCACACCACCAATGTATTTAGCCGCCAATGGTGCAACGCGATTCAGTTGGCTGAAGCCACTTCGAAAGCTGCGTGTGAGGCGTTCATAACTCTCACCTGTTGCCAAGTTCATGTTTTGCAATCGATCCCATAGCTCGCGCGATAGTTTCATGCGAAGTTTGTAATAGGCCAGTGGATCGGCCCCCAAGTCAAAGCGATTGACCATGGGATCGACACCGCCCATGCTGCCGTAGCCAGCATCTTCATCAGAGTCGTATTGCAATTCTGGCTGGCTGGCTTTGGCCAAAATTTGCGCAAGTCCCTGAGCTTCTTGGCCGCTTGCAAATTGTTTGTAACCAAACTCAATGGCCCAATAGTCATAAGCGCCCAAGGTGGACATGACGTACTCGCCCTGTTTTTCTCCTTTGGGTGAAATGTTGTAAGGGGTGTAGTCCATGACCGAGGACGTCACACCATTGATCTTGGTGAAATTGGGATCTTGAATTTGTTTCAAGTCATACACTGTCGATGCACGGAAGTTGTGCCTTAGACCCAGGGTGTGACCTACCTCATGCATGATCACATCTTTCAAATAGGCTTTGGCCAGCGCGTCTGCTTGGGGGCTGTCTAGCTCCATGCCGCGAGCTTCCAACAAATCTAAAGCGTAGTGCAATTCTTGCGCAGCAGATTCTGCGTGGTCGCACAATTCGCCGTCAACACCGCGAACTCGGCCTAAATCTTCAACCACCAAGCGACGCGCACCGCGCGCAAACACATCTGACATACCGATGTCGGCATCCAAAATTTCACCTGTGCGCGGGTCGGCTTGAGACGGGCCAATGGCAAAGCCGACATCGGCACCTGTAAACCAACGAATGGAAGCGTGTTTGGCATCCATGTTGTTGAAGTCGTCAGAGGCCTGCTGTTGCTTGACTACCAAGGCGTTTTTAAAACCAGCCTTCTCAAATGCTTTGTTCCATTCCAAAACACCTTGCGATACTGATTCGCGGTATTTTTCTGGAATGTTTTTGTCGAGCCAATAAACGATGGGCTCTTTAGGCTCGGACACTGCCGCAGCTGTATCTTTCTTTTCTAAGCGCCAGCGTTTGAGCAAGTGTGTTTTAGATTTAATGTTCAGGTCTGTGGTGTAGTCAGTGCGAGCTACCGTGAAAAATCCAACCCGCTCATCTGCCATGCGCGTTTGCATGGGCTCTGGCAAAGGCATGAAGCTGTAATAGAACGACACAAACATGCTGCGCGGATCGGGCGTCGTGCTGGGCGGCGGTGGTGTTGGCACCGGTGAAGGCATCATCGAGGGTGCAGATAATTTAGGCACGGCAAAGTGTGCTTTCACCTCTAAGCCCGTCAAGGTGCTTGTGTTCTTGGTGGCGGAGAAAGATGTGTTGCGTGTGTCCAAACTGAAGGGCATGCGATACGACCCTTCCAAGCGTGTTTGATACCCTGGAATGTCCGAGAACAACAAGGCATTGGCTTCAATCAAGATTGATTTTGTTTCAGGGTGAGGTGCAGAAACCACAGCGGCACTGCTCATCAAACTATCAGAAAAAGATTCCGACACGAATTGGGCTTGCGGCGTCCCTTCTTTGGCGAAGAACTGGGTGTTCTTGGCAATCAGTTGAATTTGATTGCCTATTTTTGTAAATTCAACCAGCTTTGAACCACCCATTTGGCTGCCGTACAAACCGCGTTCGCCGATGGAGCGAGGAATGTTGTAAGAGAAGAAGAAAGGTTTGTCCAACTGACTTGGCAAGATTTCAAGCCAGACCTTGTCGTCCTTTTGATGCAGGGTGAAAAAGCCAGGCGTTGACTTGGCGTCTTTCAGAATATCTTTCATGGGACGCAATGCCCCAGGAGCAGCAGGCGGCGTAGCGGATGCGGCAGGGGGAGTAGCACTGGCCGGTGCAGATGCGGCCGCGGCCGGTGCAGGGGGTGCTGTTTGTGCCTTTGAAGGACTCCAAGCCAGCAGGCTGATACATGCAACAGACATGACAGAGAGTTTGAAGCAAGGTGATTTCAATGCATGAACAGCCATGTAGATTCCGAATGAGAGTGGGCCAAAGGTATGTTTAGGATTCTAATTTCCCGGACACTCGGGTAAATACCAAGATTTGTGATTTTTTAGGCTAAGCACGGTAAAGTTGCAAGGCCAAATGCTTTTGATATTGCTCAAAATCTCTGTCAAGACTGTAGATTGGCCATCCTCTAGACATAGACACTGAACAGATTAAAAAATCAGTGTTTGAGCCTTGCACGCCACCTTGTCGACATTGGTTGAAATTTTTTGCAGCCAACTCATAGTCCTCCATGCGCACAGGTTCATCTGAAAATACGCTCAAAATTTGCTTCAAAGCTTCAAATTGCTTTTGTGTTTTGACACCCGACAACAACTCTTGGCGAACAGGGCCAAGCATTGCGATTCTGCCGTCGTGTATGAGTTCTTTGAGCTCACTCACAACCTCCTCCTGCGCAGCGCTTGAACATTGAGCAGATGGTCGACGCAATGCTTGCGACCAAACCGATGTATCAATGAGAACCTTCATACAGCTCTCTTTGGTTTCGAGTCTGACTTTCTCAAACCTACTGCTTCACCGCGTTTGAATTTTCGCTGCAAAGCAGCGTCGTAAGCTGGATCAAAGTCAATCGTGCCAAAGCTGTTCAAAATTTGAAGCTGTTTCTTTTTTTGAACGTAATCTAACAATGCTTGTGTGACCACCTCGCGCTTCGTGCGATGTCCCCCCAAAACCCTTGCTTCTTCAATCAATTGGTCGTCCAGTGCTAAATTGGTAGCCATGTGTGAATTCCTACACATTAAGATGTGTAGATTAAACACAGCCACAAGACTTGTGTCAATGCCAAATTTTCAAACAACAGGGTTTGCACGTGTCTTACATTGGCAGACAAGCTTCGAAAATGCAAGCATGACCCCGCTCATTCTGATCAACCCTCATGCTGCAGGCGGCCGAGCCAGAAAGCTGAAGCACCCTATTCAGGCCTGGTGTGAAGCACTGCCCGCACAAAGCGAACAACCTCAAACAGTCTCACCTGAAAGCATTGAGCTTGCTCTGTCTTTGATCTCAGAGTTACCCCCTCGTACCCGCGTGGTGGTGGTGGGCGGTGATGGCACACTGAATCAAATGCTGCCTGCCATCTTACATGGCGGTCATGAGGTGGGCTTGGTGCCCTATGGCAGTGGCAATGACTGCGCCCGCGCCTGGGGTTTGCACAGGATGTCTTGGCAACAAGCCTTAGCGCATGCACTCCATGCCTCAACCAGTGCCATTGACGTGGGTCGCGCAGAGTTGGACCACCAAGCCGTTCATTATTTTCATTCCAGTTTGGCGGTAGGCTTTGATGCATCGGTGGGTGAACGTGCGCTGGCAGGGCCCAAGTTTTTGCGGGGTCTGCCTCGCTATTTGCTGGCGACATTGCGTGAGTTGGTCAATTTGAAAAACTGGCACTTGAAAGTAGATACCGATGGTCAAAGGGTCCATGAAGGCTCGACTTTGCTGGCCTCTGCGCTTAACACGCCAACCTACGGCGGCGGCATGCCTGCTGTACCGCACGCCACGCTGAACGATGGCCAACTCAATTTGCTGGTGGGTGGCAGCTTCAACCGTTTGCAAACTCTGCTGATGTTGCCTCGCTTGTTAATTGGCAAACATTTGAGCCACCCGCGCATTCAATGCCACGCCTTTTCAAACGCCACCATTAGCAGCGCCACTTTGGTGCCTGTTGCTGCTGATGGCGAGACACTGGGATTTGCATCTGAAATCAAACTCACATGCCTTCCAAATGCGTTGCATGTTGTGAAGATTTAATTGGGGTCAGAGCAACATTAATTTGTTTGGTTTGTTTGGCGGATCGCGTTGCTCAAAGAGGCATAGGGGGTTTGGTCTTTTAGAGTGCCGAAAATCTTCTAATGGCTAGAGCGTTGAGCAGTCAAACTGAAGGCGGCTTCCTCATGGTGGAGTACCAGAAATCTTCTGATGGCTGGAGCGTTGAGCAGTCAAACTGAAGGCGGCTTCCTCATGGTGGAGTACCACAAATCGTCAGCCGCCTTCAGCTTGACTGCTCAACTTATGGTGCGCGGAAACTTTCGGGCGTCATCACTGCTTTTCGCAGTCTGGGTGAGGATGGATTGGGCGGGCAACGATTTCTGGTACTCAAGCATGAGGCGCCCGCCCAATCCATCCTCACACAGCGAGCTCAGCCAAAACCCAAGAGAACCAAAATCACCTAACCCCAGGTTGAAACTCGAGCTCACCCATTTGCCAAAGCATAAAAGCCTGCAAATCAGCTGTTCGTTGCATGGCCTGTTCTGATCCTGACCCAGCGCCATGACCCGCGTCATAGTCCAAGCGCAACAAAACTGGCTGAGCACCTTTTTGCGCGTCGGCCAAGCGAGATGCAAACTTCAAACTCTGCCAAACATCTACGCGTGAATCGTTCACACCGTGCATCAACATGGTTGCCGGATAGCGCACACCATCTTTCACCGAATGGTACGAACTGTTGCGCAGCAAAGCGTGAAACTCAGCCTCCACTTTGACAGTGCCATATTCTGGAATATTCGCCACGCCATTGGCGCGTTGCTCAGAACGCACCATGTCCAGCACAGGTACTGAGGGCACCGCAACAGCAAACAAGTCAGGCCGCTCTGTGATGGCACGTCCCACAAAAATTCCCCCTGCACTCCCGCCATAAATGCCCAGCTTGGATGCCCGTGTATAGCCATTGGAAATCAACCACTCAGCAGCTGCAATGCCATCTTTCCAAGTGTTGTACTTGGTCGTCTTGTGTCCCGCCTCATGCCATTGACTGCCTAGCGAACCACCTCCGCGCACATGGGCAAATGCGTAAATACCACCCCGTTCCACCCAAGTGATCACCCCCGCGCTTCGGCCCGGTTCTTCAGTCGTGCCATAAGCACCGTAGCCGTACAGGATGGTGGGATTCTGGCCATTGAGCACGGCATCAGCCCGCATGATGATGGACACCGGCACCCTCACACCGTCATGGCTGGGCACCATCACTTCGCGCGACATAATTTCGACCTTTTGAACAGGTTCAACGGGCGGCGCCAAGTTCAAACGCA
The DNA here is from genome assembly GCA_947447245.1 of Comamonadaceae bacterium. GTDB lineage: Bacteria > Pseudomonadota > Gammaproteobacteria > Burkholderiales > Burkholderiaceae_C > Limnohabitans_A. The sequence continues at coordinate 3,044 of CANFJC010000105.1, read as the reverse complement.
CGAACTGAGCAGAATTGGCCGAAACAACATAACGTCGCAATGCCTGTGTCCAACTGCTGATGGCGACCACGAGCTCCGAGTGGTCTGGATTGGCTATCACCGCAACGTTGCCCTCCAAGGGCAAGCTTACTTTTTGAACAGGCGCAGACCCATTCGCACCCACATTTCCACCTGCAGTGATCTTAAGTAAGGATGTGTTCACGCCTTCACGACGCGTGACAAACAAGGCATCCTTTGAAATGCTCATTGAGCGCAATACGCCCTCTGATTCTGGCAACAAGATCTCAGCCTGGGATAAATTCAATTCAGGCACTTTGAGCCTCAGCACCTTAAAGCGCGGTGCATTCAGTGCACTGCGCAAGTAAACAAAACCATGCCCCGCATCCACTTCGCGCACATCATCAGACTGCTTGAACACTTCACGCCATTGGGCTTTGCCAGCCAACACATCGTCCATCTTGGCAACATACATGGCCAAGCGCCGATCGACACCAAAGTAAATCACCATGGCTGCAAGATCGGAGCCAGGCAACTCAGAAATACCACCGGTTGCAAAAGAAGGCAGCTTGAGTTGGGGATACATCGATGCATTGAAAATCAAATGATCGGGGTTGGGCTGTTTCAAATCTAGGTAATAACGTCCTGTGTCTGCAAAACGCTCTGTGGACTTCATGTTTTCATACCCAGGACGCAAACGCGAGAAAAACAAACTCGAACTGTTTTCACGCCAACTCACACCGGCAAAGCGAATACGGTCAATTGGCGAGATAACAGCCTGACCTGTGGCCACATCGATGACATACATATTGCCAATTTCCGAACCCGAAGCATGCATGCCATAGGCCATCAACTTGCCATCGGGCGATGGGTGAAAACTTTGAATGGCGTGGGGTTTGCCTTTTTCTTTGGTGAGCAACTCCGGATCCACCAACAATTTTTCTTCACCACTCACACCATCTCGCCAAACCAGGGTGGCTTGAGATTGTCCTTGCTGCCGTTTTAAATAAAACCAACGATTGCCTGCTGTTCTTTGAATGCCAGAAATGACCGTACCGCCCACTGAATCCTTTTCTTTCAGTGTGTTGAAGATGGACTGACGGCCTGGCAATCGTTTTAATATGGCATCCGATGCATCTGCCTGGCCTCGCATCCACGAAACCACTGCGGGGTCTTTGACTTGCTCCAAAAATCGATAGGGGTCGTCAACTGTCTTGCCCCAGTAGACGTCTTGAACGTTTTGAGCTGGTAAGGGTGCAGGAACTTCTACGCCGGCGAATCGATAGGCTGATGTGCTTTGAGCATGGCCATTGAAGGCCAGCAATGCAACCGAAAGCAAACCAATCCATTTGAAAAATTGACGCATGCTTGGAGATCTCCAGAAATTCCTTGGGATGATATCTGGACTCTTTAGGGATTGCTAATTGGGGTCAGATCAACATTAATTAGAAACAGCCATGGCCGCAGCAATCTTGGCCTCAAGCTGCCCTGTCTCTTCCGTTCTAAATCCAGAATGCACAAACAGCACCCGCCCTTCAGGACTTACCAACATAGAAGTCGGCATCGTCTTAATGGCTAACTTCTTAGCAGACTCACCTAGAGGGTCGTAGGCAATGGTGAACTGGGCCGGTGTATGCGTTAAAAACTTATCAGCATCGGCTCGCTTGGCATCGACATTCACAGCCACCACTTTCAAACCCTTAGAGCCCAACTTGGCCTGCAATGCATTCATCCAAGGAAAAGATTGACGGCATGGACCACACCAAGATGCCCAGTAGTCAATGTAGATGTATTGACCCTTGATGGCTTGAATTTCACTCATACCCAATGCGGGTAGAGGTTTGCCTGCATCTACCGCCAGAGCAGCATTTGGCAAAAGCAAAGTCATTGAGATGAGCCCTGCTGACAAACTCTGAGAGAAATATGAATTCAAACAAACAACCCAAGACGCATGCCGTTTTGAAATTAACTTAAACATAATGCAATCCAGTTTCAAGGAGTTGGCCTGTGAGGCCAATTTTAGTGGTGTTGAATGGTGTGTCCGCGGCAATGGTCCCCAACTGCGCCACTGAAAATGCATGACTGTCCAAAAGGTCAACGTAGAGTTTTTCTTGCTCAGCTGAGGGGGCTACACCAACGACATTCATGTACAGCAAATCAACCACAGCTTTGTGAGTCAAGCTTGCGCCGGGCAAGACCACACCGAGGGCAAGACTCATGAGGCTCTCGTAGCTCATACCGCCATCTAGCAATCCCAAGCCAATGCCAGCATAGGTGGCGTTGCCCACTGCAGAAGAACCGAAGACTGCGCCCAAGACTTTGGCCACAAGCGCTGCATTGCCTGTGTCAGACAAATCCAATGCAATTTTTTCATTGCTGAAGCTGATACGTTCGACATGGCTTAAGTTATAGACATTCAGGCCATCGTTGCTGGTCAGTGAATAGCCTGTGGCTATTGCCGATATTTTGTAGTTACTACTAGATTGGCTAATGACCACGGTATCGAGGCCACCCAAGCCATCCACATTGACGATACCAGATCCTAGGGACAGCGTGTCGCTTGCAGATGTCCCATTAAGGTTAGTGACCTTGGGCGTCACCGGCGTGACGACAGGCTTGAAATAAGTAGCAAGGTCAAGCACATCACGTCCACTGTCAAACGTGAGAATCTCCATGTTGTAAAGCGTTGCATGAAGGGCCGAACTTGCGCCTGAAACAGAATCAACCAAAATGGCTGTACCAGATTGCTTGATGGTGTATGCCGATCTAAGCGATGTACCCAATGCCAGTGTGTCCACACCACCCAATCCATCCAAGGTAAAGGTGCCCGCTTTAACGACGATCCATGAATCGTTGCCTGATGTTCCGAAGGTGGTTGCCATAAAATCTTTCCTTATTTTTTGGTGTGAAATTGACCTGAACTGTCAATGGCCAGAAAATCAAACCCCGTTGATTCTAAAAATGAAAGACCCTGCTCTTCTTTCAGCATGGTCATGGTGGTGGTGCAACCTGCCAACACCGTCATGGGAGCAGAAACGCTCACGGTG
>CANFJC010000104.1 GCA_947447245.1 Comamonadaceae bacterium | reverse complement strand
AGCACTTCCCAATGCACACAAGGCTAAAACAAGGGCTCTGCGAATGTGTGCTTTAAGTTTCATGGCTTGCGTCTCGGTTTGAATTTTTGAAATGAGGGCTTGAATGTCCATCAAGCAAGCAAACGTTTTCGAATGTCTGTGGGATCTAGAACTTCCAAAGGAAATTCACCACCACCAGGAATACCCACTTGAGTGGCGTTCAAAAGCATGGACACCATGACGTATGTGCCTGACAAAACAGTGAGGTCAATGACAGCCTGCTCCCCCATTGCGTTCACGGCTTCTTGCCAAAGTGCATCGGGCACTCTGTGGTTCAAACTGAGTTGAACGCAGTAGTCATAGACCAAACGCTCATCGTCTGCCATGGTGCTTGGTCTTTTGCAGGCTTGCAAGTCCTTCATCACTGCATCTGACAAGCCGGCTTTTCTGGCAATGGTTTCATGCGCCCACCACTCATATTGCGCATTCGAAATTCTGGCTTGAATCAGGATGGCAAACTCATTGAGGCGCTTGTTAACAGAAGTTCGGAACCTGAGGTAATCTAAGAAATCAAAGCACCTTCTGGCCATTTCAGGGCTTCGCAAGAGCGCGTTGTAGGGCCCGCCAAGCGCAGCGCTGGATATTTTGAGAATGTCATCTGCCAAGGGCTTCACGGAAGCGGGCAGGGCGTCGTAGGAGATTTGGGAGAGTCGTTCGTTCATATGCAAATTTTAGGCACTCGCCACAGGCGCAGTAGGAGGATAAACCCGAATTTCAAAGGCTTAAACCACTTGGCCATCCACCACTTGAATGGTTTTGTCGCAGCGCTCAGCCAATTCTGGGTTGTGCGTCACAAAAAGTACCGAGGTCCCTTGCTCTGTGCTCACGCGCCTAAGCAATTCAAAAACAGCATCTGCACTTTTGGTATCCAGGTTGCCGGTAGGTTCATCGGCGAGTAAAAGAGCGGGGTTCATCGCCAAAGCCCGCGCCACAGCCACGCGCTGCTGCTGACCGCCCGACATGCTGCCAGAGGCTTGGTTGCACATGGGCAGCAGATCAACACTGTCTAACAAGCGCTTAGCGCGAATCGTCATTTCGAGTGTGCAGTATCCCTTCGAGCCCATCATGGGCATCATGACGTTTTCTAAGGCAGTAAAAGCGCTCAACAGGTGGTGATGTTGAAATACAAAACCAATGGCATGTCCACGCAAGCGGGTCAGCGCATGGTCGTCCAGTTGGGTTGTTTCTTCGCCGTTGATGATCAGTTGGCCAGAAGTGGGTCTGTCAAGCAAACCAATGATGTTGAGCAATGTGCTTTTGCCAGAGCCTGAAGGCCCCATCACTGCGCAAAAATCACCGCATCCTAATTGTAAATCGATGCTGTGAAGAATTTCAATTTCGTTGGGCTTGCCAACATTGAATGATTTACAAACCTTCTTGAGCTCTACCACCCAATCCGTGTTGGCTGGCTTATCCACGAATGGCCACCACGGGATCTAAGCGCGCAGCTCGCAGTGCGGGTGCAAAAGATGCAATGAGTCCAGTGACACTGGCCAACACCAGCGCAATGACGAACAAAGAAGGCTCAAGTTTCATGGCAAACATGACTGAGCCGTCGGGGTTTTTTTCTGCTTGTTGCCAAATTAGCAAGCCTGAAAATCCCAATAAAGACCCCACCAAGGACCCACCGAATCCGAGCAAGCCGCCTTGCAGTAAAAAGATCCGAAGAATCTGACCACGCGTAATGCCCATGGCTCGCAAAATACCAATTTCACGGGATTTTTGAACCACAGACACCACCAAGACACTAGCGATGCCAAATGCAACCGACAAGCCCACAAACATGCGAATGGCGGTATTGGCGGTAGTTTGTGCATTGACCGCGGTGAAAAATTGTTCGTTGGTTTTGATCCAACTGTCAGCTTGCATACCTGTTTGCGCTGTTATTTTTTGAGCCACCACTTCTGCCGCATAAACATCGTGCACCGTCATGTCCAAGGACGTCACGCCACCTACTAAGCCCAGCAAGCTTTGAGCAGCTCGAATGGGCATGAAGGTGGTGCGTGTGTTGGCTGCTTTGTTGCCAAGATCGAAAATACCGCTCACCAAAAAAGTATTGGAATTGCCATTGGCTGCGCTCACGCGCAATTTGTCACCCACCCCCAGGCCCAAATCACTGGCCAGTTCGGTGCCAATCAAAATGTCGTTCACTGTCATGTTGGCATTGCCGTGAACTATTTTGTCAGGCATCGGCACAATTTGAAAATACAAATGGGGGTCTACACCCATGATGCTGATGGCTCGGCTGGCTTCGCCTCTGACAACCAGTGCAGAACCAGAAACGTTGGGTGAGACCACATTCACTTCAGGCAAGTTCAAAATTTGGGCTGTCAAACTTTGCCATTGGTCAATGCTTTTGGCGCGCTGCAAGGGGGCTTGAACGATGCTGTTTCTCGCTACATTCTCTGTGGCCAAAGGCAACACCCTTGAAATTTCTTTGGGCGGTAACAATTGAATATGCGCTTGGCCTGTGAGGACCCGCGTCACAAAGTTGGTTTGCAAGCCGCTGAGCAAGGCAGACATGAACACAATCACGCCAACCCCAATGGCCACGCCGCCTATGATGAACAATGTCTGAACTTTGCCCTCGCGTAAAAAACGAAGCGCAACCAACCATTCAAAGGGAATCCAACGCGCAATAGCCGTCTCTGGTGAAACTGGTTTCGCTGTCATGGTTTGACAGCCATTGTTTTGATGCGGACACGCGCGTTGTCCGCAATACCTGCAGGGTCTCGAATGACCACATCATTGGGCTGCAAACCCTTCAACACTTCGCAATAGCCAGGTCCCCGAAGGCCAATCTGGATGGGCTGTCGAACAGCTTTGCCGTTCACGATTTGCAAAACCCAAGCTGACTTTTCAATGTCCCGAATGGCTTCAGTGGCAAGCAAAATGGCCTGACTGCGCTTGGCCACTTCAATGTTCAGTGACACGGTCATGTCTTGCTGCAAATAAGAGGGCGCTTGAGGGACTTGCAGCTTCACCGTCACAGAGCCGCGCTGCGCATCAACCCCAGGATTGATGTAAGAAAGCACTGCGGGAAATTGTTCCTTGCTGTAAGCGTCTGCTGAGGCTGTAGCCGTTTGTCCAGTTTTCAACTGGCTCAAGTGTTTTTCATCAATTTGCACAACCAGTTCAGTGTTGCCTGTTGGCGAAAGCACCATCAAAACCTTGCCAGCTTGCACCACATCGCCAGGTTCGACATTGCGAGAAATCAGGGTGCCCGAGCTGGGTGCTGAAATTTGGGCATAACGCAGCCTGGCATGCGCCAGTTCTGAGCCTGCTTTGGCTTGAAAAAGATTGGCTTGCGCTAAAACAAAATCACTTCCACCTTCATTCAAACTGGCCAATTGATCTTTCAGGCTTAAGACTTGTGACTGCGTCACCAGAGCCATGCGCTTGAATTCGTCTAAGGCGGCTTGGCCTGTGAAGCCCTTGTCATAAAGGTCCTGTGAACGCTTGAGTGCCTGTTGGCTTGTTTCTTGTGTGACCATGGCTTGGTGCAAGGCATGGGCAGTGACAGGGGCTTGCACTTCCCTTAATTGGCGAAGTTTGGCTGCCGCTTGTTGCACATTGAATTCGGCTTGTTTAAGGCTTGCCTGAAGTTCTGTATTTTCCAACTCAATCAGGAGCTGTCCTGCTTGAACCATTTGCCCCTCTGCCACAGGGACTCTTTTGACGGTGCCTGTGAGTTGCGCACCGATGTCCACGCGGTGTGCATTTTCAACATGGCCACTGGCCACGACAGTTTGCACAAAATCTCTTTGTTCAACCCTCAGTCCTTCGACCTCGGGTCCAAACCCCCAATGTTGAATCGACGCCCAAAGGGCTGCCAGAAGCACAAGAATGAAGATGATCTTCAGGCTATTTTTGTTCCCAATTTTCTGGGCGGATTGAAGTGCTGACATGATGCGTTTCATGATAAACGCGCGGTATACGCTTGTCGCCAAACAAGGCCTCGCTGAAAGGCTGAGGTTTGATGTAAGTCAATTAGTTTGAAGTTTGAGGATGCATCAAATCACTTAACAAGTGCCGTCCGTCTTGCGGCCTGTATTCGCCAGCCTCTGCGCTTTTGATCAGAGCCACCATGCGTGAATTGATGGCGGCTGTTTGACCCAGTGAGTGCGCCAAGTTGATCACGGCGCCATTGATGTAATCCACTTCTGTTTTGCGCTGCATTTGCAAATCTTCCCACATTGAAGATCTGGCGCTCTCATCGATCTTGAGCATGCCAGCCGCCAATCGCTTGAAGATGAAGTTAGGAGCTCTCAGGAGTACAGGGAGCAGAGAAGGGGGTGCTTTGGATATTTTGGCAGGCTGTATGCCAGCCAATTTTAAAATGTGAAGTGTTTCTTCAATCAGCAAAGCCAAACTTTGTCGGTAGGCTCGATCAGAAAGCTGAGCCTTCAATGGCAAGCCAGACAAGGCGTTGACTGAATTGTTCAAATTCAAAATGAGTTTGCCCCATTGAATCGCTTCAAACTGCTGGTGAAGTTGAATGGGAAGCCCGCATGCTTTGAACAAGGGCAACCAGAGTGAGAGCGCTGCGTGATCTTCTGCGCAAAGTTGCCCTTCAGTAGCGCAATGGAGCCGGCCTTCAGGCAAAGTTGCAACATTGAAGGGAACCATGCCACTGATGATGGTCATGTCAGGCAATTGTTGTTTCAAAAGCTTGGCATTGCCAACACCATTTTGAAAACTGATAACCAAGGCAGAGGGCTTTGCATGGCGCAATATTTGTCTTGCAGCTTCTGGGGTGTCTGCACTTTTTACTGTGACCAGAATTAAATCTGCAGACTTTAAAACCTCTGGGTTGGTCGCAAAGCTAATTTTTGATGAATCGAAAAAGACACTTCTTTGGTTCAAATCTGAAGCAGTTAAACCATGCTGCCTAATCCTCTGTTCGACGCTAGGACGGCCCAAAAATGTCAGCTGCGCTATCGTGGTGTTAAGCCAGGCACCGATGTAGCAACCAATTGCGCCAGCTCCCAAAACGACAATCTGAGGAGGATTGAGATTGCCAGCTAGGTCTCTGTTGTCAATGGAAGATGCCATGACCAAAGCTACTGGGGTTTCGAAGTTGGCTTGGCATCAAACCCAAAGCACGGACGCCCATCTGAATTCATCACCTGAATGCTGGGCAAAATTTGAGATTTAAAGCCGAGCAATTTGCACGAGTAGGGCATTTTGGGATCCCAACTCGTGGCAAAGTGTTTGCACTGCCAGCAATTCACTTGGGTCGAAGGGGGTAGAGTGTTGGCCACTGGGTTTCTAAAAAGATGGGTTCTGTTGCATCATAAAGAAAAACAATGCTCAAGGTGCTAGAGGCACTGAATGGAGCGATAAGGACTGCAGGGTTATTCGGATTCTATTAATATCCTTTTTAAAAGGACAAAAGATGAACCCTATTCAAACTTCAAAAGACATAGACCCCCGTATTTACGCGCTCTATGACGAGTATTGCCATGGCGCCATGGACCGAAGGGAATTTTTGGCCAAAGCCGGTGCCTTGGTGGTGGGCGGTATGGCCATGGCGCAGGCGCTCTTTCCAAGGTATGCCAATGCGCAAACCATTTCATTCACAGACTCTCGCATCAAAGCCAGCTATGTGAAATACGCATCGCCAGGCGGAAGTTCGGGCGAAATGCGTGGCTATTTTGTTCAGCCGGTGTCGGCCGCGCCTGCAAAATTTCCGGCCGTGCTGGTCATTCATGAGAATCGCGGTTTGAATCCCTATATCGAGGATGTGGCCAGACGCTTGGCTGCTGCAGGTTTCCTGGCCTTGGCCCCTGATGGCTTGTATCCAGTGGGAGGCTATCCTGGCAATGACGAGGATGGCAAAAAACTCCAAGATGGACTCACGCCGGCCAAGCTACAAACCGACATGTTGAACGGCGCGGTCTTTTTGAAAGCCCATGCACTCTCATCTGGCAAGTTGGGCCTGACTGGCTTCTGTTGGGGCGGTGGCATGACCAACGCCTTGGCTGCTGAAATGGGCGATGCGGTCCAAGCCGGTGCCCCTTACTATGGCGTGTCTGCTGCCCCTGAAAAAGTGAGCAAAATCAAAGCAGAGTTGGTCATTCATTTTGCAGAAAACGACCCTCGAATCAACGCCACCTGGGAGGCCTTTGAAGGGGGTTTAAAAACCCACGGTGTTAAATCGCAGGCGCATTTTTATGCGGGTACCCAACACGGCTTCCACAACAATTCAACGCCAAGGTTCAATCAGGCCGCAGCAGATTTGTCTTGGAGCCGCACGCTTGACTTGTTCAATCGGACTTTGAAATCTTAAGCCTGTGAAAATTGATCAAGCTCGGTTTGATACGGGGCTTCTGGTTTAAGGCAAAATTGCGCTTTTGAAACTTCAAAGAGATCAGCATGCAACCCTTTCACCTGGCATTTCCCGTCACATCCTTGGCCAAAGCCAGAGCCTTTTATGGTGACCTGTTGGGTTGCCCGGAAGGCCGTTCCAGTGAAGATTGGATTGACTTCAATTTTCATGGGCACCAAATTGTGGCGCACCTCAGCCCGTCCGAAGCTGGGCATCACAATACCAGCGCTGTAGATGGCGACAATGTGCCGGTGAGGCATTTTGGCTTGGTCATGGAAATGGGTCAGTGGGAAGAGCTTGCAGACAAATTGAAAAAGGCGGGTACCCAGTTTGTCATTGAGCCGCACATTCGATTTAAGGGCCAGGTGGGTGAGCAAGCCACCATGTTCTTCTTAGACCCCTGCGGCAATGCTGTTGAATTCAAAGCATTTGCAAACCCCGCCAGTTTGTTTGCCAAATAAGCCAGCTCTGACAACTCACCTCCAAACTTACCTCAATCTCTGCATTCGATTTTGAGGAAGTGGGCCGTTCAATGAAATTGAAAATGTCAGAAAAATCGCTCTTTGCGATTTTGTTGCGTTCGCCATGGTGGCTGAGTTTTTTGATAGCCGCCGTGATGCTGCTGCTGGCACGCGTATTTTTGCCTGAGGCCTTTCGCGCTGTGGGGATGCTCAGTGCGGTGCCATTTTGCATCCTGGGCTTCATGGCCGCTTGGCGGCAGCGTGACAAACCTTCCCCTGAAAGCGTCTCTTTGGCCTTGAACCAATTGGCCAACATGTCGTGGAAGCAATTCTCCCTGCTCATGGAGCAGGCCTTTGCTCAGCAAGGCTTCAGCGTGATGCCATTGAACTCCGGCGCAGCAGACTTGCAGTTGGAAAAATCAGGCCAGATCACCTTGGTCAGCTGCAAGCGCTGGAAGGCTGCCACCTTGGGGGTCGAAGTTTTGCGTGATCTGAAGGCCTTACAAACCGCGCAAGATGCGGCTCATGCAGCCTGCATCAGTTTGAGCTTGCCCACCGGTGTGGCGCTTAAATTTGCAAATGCCAACTCAGTTCAATTGATCTGCCAAGAAGAGCTTGCATCGCTTTGTTTAAAGGTGATGAAAGAGTCAACAGAAATCTGAAACGCTAGATCGCCCGCATGATCTGTGCAATGCAGTCATTGGTTTTGGCCGTATCGATCCAACGCATGATGCAAACCAATTGCAACTCTGGATCTACCCATGTGATGGAAGAGCCAGCGCCAATGGCAAACCATGAACTGCGGGGTGCGTCTTTGAACATGGCGCCCTCTTTATTCAGCCAAATAAGGTAGCCGTAGTAGGGTGCGACATCGCATGCTTGTTGCATCATGTGCAGCCACTTGGCCGACAAAATTTGTTGGCCTTTGTAGTTGCCATTGCCCATGAGCATCAAGCCAATCAGGGCTTGGTCCATGGCGGAAATAGAAACACCGCCGCCCCAATGGCTTCCGCCTGGAACCGACATCATGCGTTGGCCATTGACTTGCGTCCAGCATTGCTCGTACCCCACCCACTGAAACGCATCTGAACACCCAAGCGGTTTTCGGAAAAATTCTTCAAACACGTCAGGCAGTGGCCGCTTGAATAAATGTAGCAAAGCCAAAGACAGTTGGTTGATTCGAACGTCGTTGTACTCAAACCTAGAGCCAGGCTCGCCCAGTGGCCGAGGGTCGCCCTTTTTGCCATCGGCTTCCCCTGTTTGGTAGCTTAACCAGCGGTACCGGTCCACCTGTTCGGGTATGCCAAAGCAGGTGCCTTCCCATTCGCTGGTTTGTTGCAGCAGATGGTGCCAAGTGATGCGCGATAAGCGCTCGCCTTCAAAGCCAATGCCGGGACATTGTTGACCCACAGGGGTATGTACATCTTTGATCAAGCCTTGATCAAAGGCCAGGCCCGCCAACAAAGCCAAATAGGTTTTGGCCACGCTGAAAGTCAGATCGGCTTTGTGGGGCTGGCCCCATTCAGCGAGCAACTGGTGCTTGTGAAACAGAACCCCCGACACTGGCCCCCGTCCATGAACCGGACCATACAAGCGGTTGTAAGGTGGCGGATCTAAGTCATGAATGCCCCAAGGCGGTGAGGTATCACGCGACCATGGCGTCTCGCATTGTTCAATGAATTGGATGGCTTCTTCAAGTGCGGGCGACATGCCAGATGTGCTTGTCATGGCCAATTTAGAAAAACAAGAAGTAGCCGTTGATGGTGCTCACAAAACCGAGCGCCCCTAGCGCCGTGCCTGCCCAATACAAAACGGGCATGGAGGCCACGATTGAAACAGAGAGCAACACAATGGCAATTTGCAAAGCGCCTTCTGCATAATCAAACCAAGGGTCTTGTTGCATGGCGTGATCGCGTGTGGCTTCGTGCGCTTTGGCTCTGACCATCAATTCTTTTTTACCTTCTTTGGTCTCTGGCTCAGACTCATAGCGTTCAGCAGTTTTTTTGTAATCTTCTATTTTCTTTTCAAACATGGCCTTGGCAGTGGGGTTCATGTTGGGCTCGCGTGCCAGTTGT
>CANFJC010000103.1 GCA_947447245.1 Comamonadaceae bacterium | reverse complement strand
GAATGGGATACCCGACATTTTGACCATCAGCCAACCCCTCAAAGACCATGAAGAATAGTTCTTGCTGCTGATGGTCAAAGTAGTCTTTTGAGCAGAATTGGCAACACGTGGCATGCTGTATCTCTAAAGATTAGGATGTTTTTTTCTTTGCAAAATTTATGCCATTGATGGCACAAGTTTTGCAAAGGAGTTCTGACCCAGAGCGAATGCTCTCATTTGGTGAAGGACATGATGTATCAACATTACCAAGCGATAGCCAATGCAAGTGACCCGGTCCGAAAACTTGCAGAAACATCCCAGTCAATGATTTCTTATTGGCCGGCGGCAAAAAATTTGCCCTACGGCCGCTGGGTTGAGGCCTACTTAGAGCAAGTCAGCCTGATGGGCTTAACCCATCAGCGGCCACCTTTCCTCATAGATGCCATAGAAAATGCAGATGGCAGTCGGACTCACATTGAAGAAACCACCATGAGCCGCAGAGTGTTTTGCGATTTGGTGCGTTTTAAAAAGAAGGGCGCTGAAGATTTGCCCCGCATATTATTGGTGGCGCCTATGTCTGGGCACTTTGCAACCCTGTTGCGCGGCACGGTGCAAACGCTGGTACAAGATCACGATGTGTACTTAACCGATTGGCTCAACATACGCGACATACCGATGTCAGCCGGTAAATTTGATTTGGATGCCTACATTGACGAGATCATTGAATCGCTTCACGTCTTAGGTCCAGGTGCTCACCTTATGGGCGTGTGCCAGCCCACCGTGGCATGTTTGGCTGCCGCCAGTCTAATGTCTGAAGACAACGACCCTTGTTTACCCCTCAGTCTGACCTTAATGGCAGGTCCTATTGATACCCGGATCAATCCAACACAAGTTAACGAATTAGCCATGACCAAACCAATTGAGTGGTTTGAGAAAAACTTGTGCTCTCACGTACCCCTTCAATTTTCGGGTGCGGGGCGAAAGGTTTATCCGGGCTTTGTGCAGTTGTCGGCTTTCATGAACATGAATTTAGAGCGTCATCAAAAATCATTCAAGGACTTATTTGATCTGCGACTTTCAGGAGAAGAAGAAAAAGCCAATGCCATTCGAGATTTCTATCAAGAATATTTTGCGATCATGGATTTGTCAGCGCCTTTTTATTTGGAAACAGTTGAAAAAGTTTTTCAAAAACATTTGCTTCCAAAAGGAGAGCTTACTTACAAAGATCGTCTGGTCAATCCTGCTGCTATTCGCAAGATATTCCTGATGACTGTGGAAGGCGAGAGAGATGATATTTGCGGTATAGGTCAAACTTTGGCTGCGCAAGACCTGTGCAACAAATTACCTGCCTACAAAAAGACCCATCATTTGCAGGCAGGCGTGGGTCACTACGGGGTTTTTAGTGGCAGGCGCTGGGCATCGCAAATTTACCCAGTTGTGCGAAACCTGATCCAGAGTGTCACTTAAAGCTTTTGCTTAGGTATCTTTGTCAGTCTTCTATTAAATGTATTCATGTACTTGATGCCGGGGGTGCTTTGACCGGTATCGGAGCGTCCATAGTTTGGACGGTTTTGGTTCTCTGGACGCCTGCGTTGCTCTGGATGCGTAGGGGTGTCCAGAGTAAATGCAAGTTAGAAGGTATAGATTAGTTCGAGTAATGGTGGGCCCACCAATTTGAAAGTGTAAATAAGATTGAGGCACGAAGGTTTCGAAAGAGTTCTATCTGTCGCTAAGTGTTTTTAAGAATGCAATGATGGCTGCAATTTCAGAGTCGCTTAGAGCGGGGCCTGCATCAGCAGGGCGATTCAACGGCGCTTTTGTTACCTCTATGTTTTTAAGGTACTTTGCTGGCAAATCATTGCTTTCGGCCTTGCGATACCAAAACTGTGGATTGCTATTGCGGGTGCTGTAGAAACGAATCACTGTTTCTAAATCTTTGAATACACCGTTGTGCATGTAGGCGGGGCGTTCTGCAACATTTCTTAAAGTGGGCATTCGAAATTTTCCACAGAAGTTTTCGATGGTAATGCCTGGTGCCACATCAGTAGGCAATGTTGGCGCAACTCGGTCTGGGCCACAAAGTCCTAAATCATAAAAGGACAGGTCATTGTTTTTTGGAATTGCTTGATTGCGAGGAATGCCATTTGCATAATAGGTGAACTCTGAAAAGGGTGAGTCTTTAGGATCGCCGCTTGTCGGATTCATTAAGTGGCAAGCTGCACAATTACCCTTATTCGGATCCATGAACAAGTTCATGCCTTGCGTTTCAATTGAATTGAAAGATAACTCATTTCTAACCATTGCATCGTACTTAGAACTGTAAGGCTGCAATTTGCTTAATTCAAAAGCTGAGATGGCTAATCCAATTGAATTGAACGCGGAGTCGGTATTGCTAAAAATATCACTTCCAAATTCTTTTTGAAACAAAAGCGCATAGGGTGACATTGCAATTTTCTCAACAACGCTTTTTGAGTTCTTGTTGTTCATCTCCAATGGGTTTAGAAGTGGACCCAAAGCTTGCAATTGCGGGGAGTCAGCGCGTCCATCCCAAAATAATCCGCCAAGAGCTTCTGTTTCATTGTTGATTGTGACAAACGTGAGTAGGTTTGGAATAAGCCCCAAGTAACTGTTTGTCATTGCATTGCGTGTGCCAATTGAGGTCGCAAGACTGCCAATGGAAACGCCATGGGTTCCACCATTGTTGCCAGCAAAGCCTAATTTATTTTGGTGACAGTTAGCGCACGCAGTTCCTGGTGGTTCAGAAAGATTTGCGTCAGTGAAGATAAGTCTTCCTAATTCCGCGCGAGTTTCAGCTTGCAATTGGCTGTTAGCAGATTGTATTTGTGATTCATTTGTGTTGTTTGAATGACCACCACAAGCGGTCAGTACGAGACCTGTCAGTATGTTAACGAATAACAATACAAGATGTGATCGACAGTTGCTATGCGAAAAGGTGTTAAATTTTTTCATGATGTGATTGCTTGCATTGTTAGAGTTTTTTGCAGCTGGTGTTTTTGTCTGCAGCTTATTTCAGCAAGCATCTGCTTTGCCATGGTGTGCATTGTGAAAAATAAATGTGAAGAAATGATGGGTAAATCTTCACAATCGCATCACAATTTGCGAGATCAATTGCTGATTAGGCAATTCTTTCTGGGGAGACTAAAAGTTAAATTGAAACTTGAACTTGAACTTATTCAAAGTTCAAGGGTAATCAAATCGATAACCTAACCCGTAAACGGAAGAAATGCATTCGTTTTGAGAATCCAGCGTTTGCAATTTTTTTCGCAAATTTTTGATGTGTGTATCTATGGCGCGATCACTGATGTCTTTTTGGCTTTCATGAATACTATTTAAAAGGTGATTTCTTGAAAATACTCGACCAGGACGACTTAGTAGCAATCGCAGCATCGTGAATTCAATTCGAGTGAGAGTCAACCATTCGCCATTCCAACTAATTCTGGAAGACGGTTCGTCAATCACCCAGGGTTTAATGTTCGTTTTGACTTTACCTTCTGAGCGGCGCAGCAAAGCTCGAATTCGAGCAATAACCTCCCTAGGTGCAAATGGCTTGCAGACATAGTCATCAGCACCTGTATCTAAGCCCAAAAGTCGATCTAACTCATCAATTCTGGCGGTCAGCATCAAAATGGGTACATCGCTGAATTCTCGAATCTCTTTGCACAACTGTATGCCATCTAAACCAGGAAGCATCCAGTCCATGATGATGGCATCGGGTGTTTGTTCTTTCACATACTGCAATGCCTTGAGTCCATCGTAATAAGCAGTACCTTCGTAGCCGTTCGCATGCAAATAGTTCAAGAGCAAGTCGGAAATTTTTGGATCGTCTTCAACAACTAAAATTTTATGACTCAGCGGATTGCTCATGCTGCGACCTCGCCATCGAATGGAAGCTCAAGGCGCATTTTCATGCCCCCCAAATTTGAGATGCTTGCATTCAAATCGCCATGATGCGATTTTGCTAATTGCTTGCAAATGGCAAGCCCCAATCCGCTTCCGCCCGTGTCTCGTACGCGAGAAGAATCTGTTCGAAAGAGAGGCTCAAACAAATGCGGCAAGTCGTTTAACGAAACACTAGGGGCTGTATCTTCAATTTCAATGAGGACAGTTAGAGAATTAATTACTCTCAATGTCACCAATACCTTGCCTGGTGCATCTGTATGACGCAGACTGTTGTCAATTAAATTACCAATCAGCTGCTCAATTCGTCTGCTATCCCATCTAACAAGTAGTTCTGCGTGATGGCCTAAGTCAAGCTGCAGGTACAAGCCTTTTTGATTTGCTTGCCTTTGAAATCGACGCACAATGACTGTGATTAATTGCGATGCGTCAATTTCTTCAAAATAGCAAGGCAGGGCTTTAAGGTCTGCCATCGCCAGGAGGTGCAAATCATCCACTAAGGCATTGAGTTTTAAAACTTCCTCACGCAAGGAGTTCATTGCCTCTGGTGATTGCTTGATTACACCATCAATTAAGGCGTCAATTTCACCTCGCAAAACTGTGAGAGGCGTTCTCAATTCGTGAGACATGTTCGCTAACCAGTGCCGCCTAGAGCCCTCTAGCTTTTCCAGACTAGCTGCCATAAGGTTGATGTTGCGTATGGCATCGCCAATTTCATCGGTACGGTGAGTCGTCAAGCGAGTTTGAAATTGCCCCTTAGAAATCAGTTCACTCGCATGTTGAATTTCGATCAATGGCTTGACCCATTGCTTGGAAATCCACACTGCAAGTATCAAAGCGGTCAGTAGCAAAAGAGCTGCAACAGCAATGGTGCTTTGATATTGAAGGGTCAGAAATCTGAACTCAACCTCATTGGGAACAGGTTTCAGTTTGGCCATTCGAACGAATGCAACAACTGCTTCATTGACAGTGATGGGTCGATCAATGCTTTCAAGCTTTTGATTGAGGGGCGGGGTACCCAGAATTGGCTGCCCATGCGCGTTGTAAATGGCGATTCTGTCCTTGAAGGCATCAATGCTGTCAATCGGCCGAGGTGGGCGTTGCAATCCCATGGCATCTTTAATTGGATGGTCTGGGAGTGCGTCTTTCAAAGCTCTGATGGGTGTTGCGCCACTTGTTTTTGCAAATTCATGGAGCAGTTCGTGAAAACCAATACCTTGCGCCTGCATATTTTCCAAGCTGCCTGAACGCACTGCAACTTCCGAGACCAACTCTGCAAATTGTTCAAGCCTTTCTATGTCTCTTGCCGCCAAATAATCTGAAAAACCGTTACGCAAATTCCAAGCGCTGAGAGAGCCCATAGCGATCACTGCCACTAGGACGCTTAGGACCAGTAACATCGCTTGTTTATGAGCAAGACGTATCTTCATTGAGTTGATTTGAACCTTATATTGTGTGTTGATTGTGAAGTTTTACTCATATTTCCTTCACATTTTGTTTGCAAAATAAGCTTTCATAGCCATAGTCGTCATTTCGTCTGGTAATCCCTCAAAGCAGGACAATAAGTACTCTTTTTCTGAAAGAAAATGAATTTTGATTCCCAAGACTCTTCTATTTGCGAAAAACCTAAATTTCCTTAGCTTGGATGCATGGCTTGTGGTTGTCAAAATATATGCTTAATTCTTCCGAATCATTGTCTTCGGAAATACAACGCTTAGAAGTAGGCAATTTATCTATCAACGCTCGTGATCGGAGTGTTGTCTGGATGGGGCAAGTATTGAAATTAACTGCCACAGAATTTAATTTGTTGTTTGTACTCGTTCTGCACAGCGGTAAAACTGTCAGCAAGTCTCAGTTGT
The DNA here is from genome assembly GCA_947447245.1 of Comamonadaceae bacterium. Taxonomy (GTDB): domain Bacteria; phylum Pseudomonadota; class Gammaproteobacteria; order Burkholderiales; family Burkholderiaceae_C; genus Limnohabitans_A. The sequence continues at coordinate 3,175 of CANFJC010000103.1, read as the reverse complement.
CGCTTGAAGCACTGCACAAGCCTTTAAACAAATTTGATCGCAGCATAGAGGTTCACATCCATCGTTTGCGTTTAAAGTTAGGTTTTCAAAATGATGGCAAGCCGGTGATTCAGACGATTCACAAACAAGGCTTTCAATTTCTGATCTATTAGGAATGATTGACTTTCGGTGATTTGAGAATTACATCCGCTTCCTCTGTATTCCTTTTGAAATCCCTGGCCGTTGCTAAAAGACCTTTGATGGAAATTTTGTTGCAAGGGTTTAACTTTTTTAACATTTACATGTCTCGAGTTCTTGGTTTCTAAGCCGATTCATAAGCTATGCGAACATTGATCGCATATCGAAATTAACGAGTGACTTAGAAGTGTGAGATGAAGTAAGGAAGTGATGCGGCAACGAGTTGCCATCCACTTTCTTATATGACGATCAAGCGGTGGTTTGTTGCCACTTAAGGTTCTTTTAAGTTCAATTTTTATTTAATTTATTCGTCAAAGTCTTTTTTTTAATTAGACCCAACTGCTTTAATGCTGCTGCTGAGCTTATTCTTAACATTTTTTAACAAAATTTGATGAAAATACCAGTGATTTATTGAAGCATATGACATGAATTTTGCTTGTTAATTTCTGTAAGTACGTCGCAACTTGAATTTTATAAGTTGCATTTTTTAACTTAAGGAAATTTATGTCATCAATTGGTGGAATTCAATCAAACGCATCGATGAGTGCAATGTCATATGCGAGACCTTCTGGCGGCTTGTCCGCTGAGCAGAAAAATGGCATTCAATCCGTTCTGAAAAACTTTGATCCCAAAAATCTGACTTCAGCGGATGCCAAGTCGATTACTTCCGAGTTCAAGAAGTTGGGCGTTCAGCCCGGCAAAGATCTAGAAACAACCATGGCGGCTTCTGGTTTTGATGCAAAGGAGGTTGGACGCCTGGCATTTGGTTCGAGTATGCCTCCTGGCGGACCTCAGGGGGGAAATCCACCACCACCACCACCACCACCTGCTGGAGGCAATGTTTCATCCGATGAGGATGTCAGTGACTATTTGAGTACATTAATTGCATCATTGACCTCAAATACTGAGAGCAAATCAAATGATGGTTTGACAAAGAGCGAGTTCAATCAGATTTTAAAAACCGCTTCAGACTTGCTGGGTAGTACAGGCAACTTGGTTGACCGTGCTGTTTAAGTAGTGTCTTTGCCATATTGTTGGGCATTTGCCCTAATTTGGCTGGTGAGTCTTAGATTATCTGCAGCAGATAATTTGAGACTCATATTCATTGCTTTCTCATTTGCCTCTACACCTCTGTATAACGCTTGTAACCTATTGATTTATAGAGGGTTCTTTTGAAGTTGTTCATAATTCTTTGATCCACAGGTTCAACTCCGGTATTTGGAACAAGAGGTCGCCAATAGAACAAATAAAGCCAAAGTTCATGGAATTTATTACGGCACATGGTAGTTTTTTTGCATCTTGAAATTACAATAAATTTAAAGGAACAAACATGACCTACCCCAATACCCAACTTTTCATCAATGGCCAATGGTGTGATGCCGCTGCAGGCGAATCACTTGCTGTTTTTAACCCTGCCACTGGCAAAGAAATTGGCCGGGTTGCGCATGCCCGCATTCCTGATTTAGACCGTGCATTGCAAGCTGCCCAAAAGGGCTTCGAAACATGGCGCGACATGTTGCCCGTAGAGCGCAACAAAATCATGCGCAAGGCCGCGGGTTTGATGCGGGAGCGTGCCGCCGACATTGCTGCCATGCTGACCCAAGAACAAGGCAAACCCCTGATGGAAGCCAAGGGTGAAGCCATGGCAGCAGCCGACATCATTGAATGGTTTGCCGATGAAGGCATGCGTGTTTATGGCCGTATCGTGCCTTCTCGCTTCAACCTCTCAGCACGTCAAATGGTGATCAAGGATCCTGTTGGACCTGTTGCGGCCTTCACGCCATGGAACTTTCCTATCAACCAAGTGGTTCGCAAAATGGCAGCCGCATTGGCCTCAGGTTGCTCGATGATTGTCAAAGCGCCCGAAGAAACACCCGCAGCACCCGCAGCGTTGATTCGCGCCTTTGCAGACGCAGGTTTGCCAGAGGGTGTTCTGGGCTTGGTTTATGGCACGCCATCTGAGATTTCTAACTACCTCATCCCGCACCCCATCATCCGCAAGATCACCTTCACGGGCTCAACACCTGTTGGCAAGCAACTGGCTGCATTGGCGGGTCAGCACATGAAACGTGTCACGATGGAATTGGGTGGCCATGCCCCAGTGATCGTTGCCGAAGACGCAGACATTGCCCTTGCGGTGAAGTCGGCTGGGGCCGCTAAGTTTCGCAACGCTGGACAAGTTTGTATCGCACCCACTCGCTTTTTGGTGCATGAAAGTATCAAGAAGGAATTTGCGGCCGAAATGGTCAAGTACACCCAAGCACTTAAGGTGGGCAACGGTGCCACAGAAGGTACAACCATGGGCCCCTTGGCCAATCCGCGCCGCTTGACGGCCATGGCCGAATTCACTGCTGACGCGATCAAACAAGGCGCTCAACTCGAATTTGGTGGAGAGCGAATCGGAAGCGAAGGTAACTTCTGGCAGCCCACCATCTTGACCGATGTGCCACTGCATGCGAAGGTGTTCAATGACGAGCCATTTGGACCCATGGCAGCCATTCGCAGCTTCAATACCCTGGATGAGGCCATCACTGAAGCCAATCGTTTGGCCTTTGGTCTTGCAGGCTACGCATTCACGAAGTCTTTGAAAAATGCTGATTTATTAGCACGCAGAGTGGAAGTGGGCATGCTTTGGATGAACATGCCAGCCCTGCCATCTGCTGAAATGCCTTTTGGTGGCATCAAAGATTCAGGTTACGGTTCAGAAGGTGGACCAGAAGCCATGGATGCTTATTTGAATGCACGTTCTGTGACCATCATGAATGTCTGAGGAACCGGCAGAGCTCCTAATTGGATTGCAAGGGCTTCAGGCAAACACCCCGGTCAACTCCCATGGCCTTCATTTCGCCGTTTCTCCCTCAACATGAACAAATACAGACCTTCAACCTTGTCTCTAGCCCAAGGAGTCTTTCGCAAGAACTTCAAGCTAGAGCTGATGCTAGGGTCTTGAGTGAAGCAACGTATCGGAATGCGTTGCCCTAATTCTTCCCATCCGTAG
>CANFJC010000102.1 GCA_947447245.1 Comamonadaceae bacterium | reverse complement strand
CAACCAATTAGCCGTGCTCACTCAGATATAGCCTATCAAACCCAGAACAGCCAAAGCTGGTTTACTGTGGCTTGGGATTGGCCCCGTCAGTGACACTGGATAAAGATTGCAACAACTTAATGGCTTCAGGCCGGCGGCCTTGAACTGCAAAATCCAAAGCAGTCAAACCCAATTGGTTTTTCAATTTCCAATCAGCACCCTCGGTGATCAGCAATTGCACTGCTTTTTCATTGCCATAACGCGCAGCCATCATCAAGGGCGTTGTGCCATTGGGCGATTCAGCATCGATGTAGGCACTTTGATCCAATAACAACTGAACGATGTCCGTATGGCCGCCTGATGCAGCGTAATGCAAAGACGTCCAACCCGGATGATTGATGTCTGCATCACGTTTAATGAGCATTTTGGCCAGTTCAAGCTCGCCTTTTAAGCAAACCAACATCAAGGCAGACTCTCCGTGACTGTTGCGAACATTCAAATTGGTTTTGGGGTGTTGGACAATGAACTCAAATGATTTCAATGACCCCAGCTTCAAGCTATTGAGGATGGCAGGCTCACCCTGTAGATTGACGGTATTAGGGTCAAACCCACGTCCAAATAAGTTAGAAATCACTTTAACTTCATCATTTTGGATGGCTATGAAAAAGTCATCGAAAGAGCCAGCGAAGCTAGAAAATAAGTTGAATATAAATCCAATATAAACAACATACTTTATAAGTTTTCTAAAGTATTTTATCAACATAAAATAGCCTGCTAACTTGTCTTGAGCTTTGGAAAAAGGCGGTCGAAGTTGGCACTGGTCAATTCACCCATTTGCTCAGGCGTCATGCCCCTTAATTCAGACAAAATTTTGGCGACAAAGGGCACATAAGAGGGATTATTGGTCTTGCCTCGGTAAGGAACGGGGGCCAAATAAGGGCTGTCAGTTTCTATCAGCATTCGATCTAGAGGCATCCATGCCGCCACATCCCTCAATTCTTGGGCCGTTTTGAATGTCAAGATGCCGGAAAAAGAGATGTAAAAACCCAGATCCAGGGCGGCCTTGGCCACTGCTTGGGTTTCAGTGAAGCAGTGAAACACTCCGCCTGCACTGCTTGCATCCCCTGCTTCACCCTCTTCTTTCAAAATGCGAATCGTGTCTTCAGAAGAAGCGCGGGTATGGATCACCATGGGAAGCTGTATTTGGCGCGCTGCCCTGATGTGGTTTCTAAATCGATCGCGTTGCCATTCCATGTCTTCGATGGAGCGGCCCCCTTTGCGTTCAGACATCTGATAGTAATCAAGCCCTGTTTCTCCGATCGCTATCACGCGGGGCAAAAGGCCCTTGTCAACCAAATCTTGAACCGAGGGTTCGTAAATGTCTTCGTTGTCGGGATGCACGCCGACGGTGCTCCAAAAATTGTCGTAGGTCTTGGCCAAATGGTGCACTTGGTCAAACTCTTCGATGGTGGTGCAAATGCACAAAGCACGGGTCACATGCGCGTCCTGCATTTTCTGTCGAATGTCAGGCAGCTGAGAGACAAGCTCAGGAAATGAGAGATGGCAATGAGAATCGGTGTACATATTAGGTGGCGCTGTTCATGACTTCACGGGCTTCAGTGCACAGCGCTTCAAGCATCAGGCCCGCATTGAAAGGATGCTCAGAAGTTTTGGCAGCCTGCGACAAACGTTTGAACCAGGCCGTGAGTTGAGCAGAGGAAACTTTCAATTTGGGCAGATCCGCTTCATTGAAATAGCGCAAGCTGGCCTGCGTTTTCAACATGAGTAAATCGTGACAGAGTTTTTGCAAAGCATCAATGACTTCAGATGGCGGTAAATCGGAACAATAAGATGCGTCACCCATCAGCATGGCTTTGGGAAACTTGGACCACCAAGGCATGGTCTGTCCCAAATTACGCTGCTTTAAAACTTCATCAGGTCGACCACCAGCGGCTTTGAGCAGCGCATGTGCATCGTCAGATGACAGCCCTTGGCTTTGGAGCCAAGTCACAGCTTCTGGGGTGGATGGCCAGGCCATGGTGTGACTCAAGCAACGGCTGCGAATGGTGGGCAGCAATTGGTGCGCAGCTTCTGTGGCCAATACAAATTTCACATCGCCAGGGGGCTCTTCTAAAGTTTTCAGCAAGGCATTGGCGGTGACATGGTTCATGCGCTCGGCAGGGAATACCAAGACGGCTTTGCCCTTGCCTCGCGCATTGGTGCGTTGTGAAAATTCGATGGCATCTCGCATGGCATCGATGCGAATTTCTTTGCTGGGTTTGCGAGTTTTGTTGTCGATTTCAGATTGCGCTTTTTCGCTCAATGGCCAACCCATGGCGAGCAAAACAGTTTCTGGCATGAGCACGAACAAGTCGGCATGCGTATGCACACCAAGCGCATGGCAGCTGCCGCAATGGCCACAAACGCCTTGCGTCAATGCAGTATCAGACTCGCACAACCAAGCACTGACCATGGCCGTTGCCAATTCGTACTGACCCAAACCAGAAGGGCCTTGCAGCAGCCACGCATGGCCTTTCTGCGAAAGCAAAGCCAGCGTTTGTTTTTGAATCCAGGGTGCCGAATCAGTCATTTGGCATAAGCCGTTTCAACGGCCTTCAATACATCGGCCCAAACGGCATCGCGTGATTGATCAGCAGCGATTTGCGCAAATCGCGAGGGCGCTTCTTGCATTCTTTTGGCATAACCTTCCCTCACCGATTGAAAGAAAGTTTGGGGCTGAGATTCAAATTTATCAGGCACACGCGCCGCACTTAAACGCTCGGCCGCCACCGAAGGTGGCAGGTCGAACCAAATGGTGAGATCGGGCTGACGCAATGGGCTGGCGGGCACCTGTTGAACCATTTGTTCGAGCACTTTCAAAACCTCCCAATCAAAACCGCGGCCGCCGCCTTGGTAGGCAAACGTTGCATCGGTAAAGCGATCGCACAAAACCACTTCGCCTCTTGCCAGTGCCGGTTCGATGACATCGATCAAATGTTCACGTCTGGCTGCGAACATCAGCAAGGCTTCAGTTAAGGGGTCCATCGATTCGTGCAATGCCAGCGTTCGAAACTTTTCAGCCAAAGGCGTGCCACCAGGCTCACGCGTCAAGGTGACCACATGGCCGCGACGCTTGAACCACTGGGCCAAGCCCTCAATGTGGGTTGACTTACCGGCACCGTCAATGCCTTCAAAACTGATAAACCAGGCTTGGTGCATGAATCATGGATCCTGTTTGTTAATGCCGCGTTGGTATTTGTTCACCGCTTGATTGTGCTCGTTCAGCGACTGGCTGAAATGGCTGCTGCCATCGCCTTTCGCCACAAAATAAAGAAAGTTCGACGGTGCAGGCTCTATGGCAGCCTTCAAAGCCGCTTTACCTGGCATGGCAATGGGCGTGGGCGGCAAGCCGGCTCGTGTGTAGGTGTTGTAAGGGGTGTCGGTGCGCAAATCAACGCGCCTTAAATTGCCGTCAAAGGCATCGCCCAAACCGTAAATGACGGTGGGATCGGTTTGCAGGCGCATGCCGATTTTGAGCCGATTGTGAAACACAGATGAAATGAAAGGCCGATCGCTGGCACGTCCTGTTTCTTTTTCAACAATGCTGGCCAAAGTGAGCAACTCATCAGGACTGAGAAGTGGCAAATTGGCAGGCTTTTGCGACCAGGCTTTGGCCAATTGTCGGTCCATGGCTTTGAGTGCGCGGTTCATGACAGCCAGGTCGCTCGAGCCCTTGGAGTAGCTGTAGGTGTCGGGATAGAAGCGCCCTTCAGGGTGCACATTGGGACGGCCCAATTGCGCCATGATTTGAGCATCTGACATGCCTTGCGTGCTGCCTTTCAGGGTTTCAGCCTTGGCCAAAGCTTGCTTGACCTGCTTGAAGGTCCAACCCTCAACAAGGGTCACATACCGCAGACTTTCCTCACCGCGGGCCAACATGTTCAGAACCATCCGAGGGGACATATCAGGCGTGATTTCATAACTGCCAGCTTTGATGGCGCGGTCTTGCCCCGACAGCCTAAACCACAGCACAAGCAATGGCGGAGACACATCGGCACCCGCATCGGCAATGGCTTGTGCCACGCCCTTGGGCGAGGTTCCCATTTCAATGGACAAATCAAGCACCTGTGGGCTGGGTGATGAACTGACAATTTGGGGCTTGAATCCCATCGGCAATTGAAGCCACGCAAAACATGCCGCCAAGATGGCCAACACCATCAAAGTCGAGAGGGTCAGAAATGCACCCCACGAGCGTTGATGGCGTGACGTTTTGCTTTTTCGGGCTTTAGAAGCGGGGCGACTCAAACCTTGGATCCTTTGGGTTTCTCAGAGGAGATCATAATTCAGGCATGGACTTGATTGAACCTCATTTGAAATTCTCGCCTTCTGGCCTTTTGACGCCCCCACATTGGGGGCTCATTTTGGCCGAAGGCCCTGATGCCGGAACATTTTTGCAAGGTCAATTGACCAACGATGTCTTGCTCCTGCCTGAGGGGCAAGCTCGCTTTGCGGGCTATTGTTCTGCAAAAGGCCGCCTGTTGGCCAGTTTTGTAGCGCTGAAGATCAGCCAAGAAAAGTACCTCTTGATTTGCCACCAAGACTTGCTCCAAGCCATGGTCAAGCGCTTGTCGATGTTTGTGATGCGTGCCAAGTTGAAAATCAGCGATGCGTCAGCGCTTTACGAGATTCGCGGCCTGCTGGGTGAAACGGCCCTGCTGGCCTGCCCCGCTTTGAAAGAGGCAGCCCCTTGGCATGCAAGGCAAGAAGGTGAAACTTACTTTGTCAAATTGCACAATGCGATGAATGCCGGTGCTCAAGTGCAAAGGCTTATTTGGCTTGGATTGAAAGGCGATGCCTCAAGCGCCGCATTCTTAAACCAGTCCTACCCTCAAATCACCGAAGAAGCATGGCAGCTGGCAGAAGTGCTTTCAGGCATCAGCATGGTTCAAACCGCAACTGCTGAGGCTTTTGTGCCGCAAATGTTGAACTATGAATCTGTAGATGGCGTGAGCTTTAAGAAGGGTTGCTACCCTGGCCAAGAAGTTGTGGCCAGAAGTCAGTTTCGCGGCACTTTGAAACGCAGAGCCTTCATTGTTTCATGCCCCGCGCCCTTGCATGTCGGCCAAGAAATTTTCTCATCGGAGGATGCCGAGCAAGCCTGCGGCATGGTCGCAAGTGCAGGCAAGTTCGAGCCGCTAGAGGATCAGGCCCCCGAGTGGTGGGGTATTGCATCCATGCAACTCAGTGCCACAGATCATGCGCTTGAATTGGGACAAGCTGGTGGCCCCAGCTTGGCGCTTAAGGCGCTGCCCTACCCCTTGCTAGAAGATCTTTAAAGCCAAATTAAATTATTTTAATTTAGCTGAACTTAATTTAATTTAACTTAAGCGCCATTTCAATGTGGTCAATGCCTGCGTCTTGAAAGACCTCGCCATGTGCTTTGAATCCCAGCTTGCGGTAAAAAACTTCTGCGCTGCACTGCGCATGCAAAATGACCTTGTGATCGCCTCTTTGCCTTGCAACTTCAATGAAAGCTTGCACAAGCATTCGGCCTAGATTGCCACCTCGAAGCGGCTTTGAAACAGCCATTCTGCCAATCTGAGCCACATGGGCTTGAGGCTGCAACAGGCGCCCTGTTGCGACGCCTTGACCGAGTTTGTTGAGCACCACGGCGTGCACAGCATGCTCGTCGAGTTCGTCCAGCTCAAGTTCGACTGGAACTTCTTGTTCCTCCACAAAAACTTCATGTCGCAAAGCTGCGGCCAAGGTTTTCAATTCAGCCCATGAACCGATTTTCAGATCAACCACAGGCAGCCCAGCTTCATGGATGAGCAAGATGTGGCGCAAGGCTTCTGGGACAGGTTTGGAGGTTTGTGTTTGGGGGTCGGCAAAAACATAAATTAATTCACCACTGATCAGCAACTTGTCACCTCGGAAAATGCCAGCTTCAAACACCATGGACGAGTTGCCCACCTTGCTGCATTTCATGCCGATGCTGAGATCGTCGTCCATGACGGCAGATGCGTGGTATTCCAGCGTGGCTTTTTTCACATACAACTCACCGCCCAGCAATTGGAAAGCAGATTCATAAGGCAGTGCGATGCGGCCCCAATAAGCTGTGACGGCAGTGTCGAGGTAGGTTAAATAATGGCCATTGAAGACAATTTTTTGCATGTCAATTTCGGCCCAGCGCACACGCAAGCGGTGGAAAAATCGGAAGTCGCTTCGTTTCATGTCTCGGATGTCTTTCTCAATAAGGTGAATACAAATTCAAGGATATGCGCTGAAGGCGCGTTTCAAGGCGAGACCTGCATCTTCATGCGCTCGGCGGGCTTCGGGAATCACCCGTCCCATGTTCACAAAGCCATGCACCACACCATGGTAAATCTCAAGCTCTACGGCGACGCCTGCCATGCGAAGCAAATCTGCATAGGCCACACCTTCATCGACCAAAGGATCGCATTCTGCCAAACCTATCCAAGCAGGTGCAAGATGGTCATGACGTTCTGCCAACATGGGTGCAAAGCGCCAATCGTCTCGGTCTTTGGCATCGATGTAATGCTTAAAGAACCAATCGACAGTCGCCTTGTCAAGCATGAAGCCTGAATCGTAAGTGTGATGTGACGCACTTTCTTGGCGCGCGGCAGTGCCTGGGTAAATGAGCAACTGAAGCGCAAGCGGCAAGCCAGCATCGCGCGCTTGAAGGGCACAAACGGCGGCCAATGTGCCCCCAGCACTGTCGCCGCCCACGGCCAAAGCATTGGCACGCAAGCCCAAAGAACGGGCTGATTGAGAGACCCAATTGAGAGCATCCCATGAGTCGTTGGTGGCAATGGGAAATCGATGTTCAGGTGCCAAACGATAATTCACGGAAATCACAGCGCAGTGTCCAATGCGTGCCAATTCTCGGCACAAGACGTTGTGCGTTTGAATGCTGCCAATGGTGAAGCCGCCGCCATGAAAATAAACCAAGGTCGGCAAGCCTTGCGTGTCTGATCTCAAGCTGGGCGCAAACAGTCTGGCTTGCACCATTTGGCCGTCTCGCATGGGTATTTGCAAGTCTTCGACACGCGCCAATCTAGGTTCTGGCAAGTCCAAGATGCTGGCGGACATTTCGTAAAACAAGCGGGCTTGCTGCACATTCAACATCGACATCGGCGGACGCCCTGCCCGCTGGATGTTTGCCAACACCAAGCGCATGGCATCGGTCAGTCGACTGTGGGGGTTGCGCTGAGAACTCATGTTGACTTATTTATCGCCAATGTGACTGATTGAGGGTTGTGGAGGCTGACTTCAAGCACAGCATGCATTAGAGTTGCGATCAATCCTAACGCACTACCGAACCTATTATGGCCTTCATCAATTACGTCACCCAAATTCAAATCGATTTCGGCGCCATTCAACTTTTGAAACAAGAGTGTGAACGGGTCGGTATTCACAAACCCCTCATCGTCACCGACCAAGGTGTCAAGGCTGCAGGTGTTTTGCAAAAGGCCTTGGATGCGCTGCCAGGCGTTCAAGTAGCGGTGTTTGACCAAACCCCCTCCAACCCCACAGAGGCGGCCGTCAGGGCTGCCAGTGAAGTCTACAAGGCCAAGGGCTGCGATGGTTTGATTGCTGTTGGCGGTGGATCGTCCATTGACTGTGCCAAATGCGTGTCCATTGCCGTGTCTCACGACGGGCCCCTCAAGACATACGCCACCATTGAAGGCGGCTCCCTCAAGATCACAGACCGTGTGGCCCCCATCATTGCGGTTCCCACCACCAGTGGCACAGGCAGTGAAGTGGCGCGTGGCGCCATTTTGATTGTGGACGATGGTCGCAAATTGGGCTTTCATTCTTGGTTCATTGTGCCCAAGGCGGCCATTTGCGACCCTGAGCTGACCTTCGGATTGCCACCCATGCTCACAGCAGCCACCGGCATGGACGCCATAGCCCATTGCATGGAAACCTTCATGGCGGCCCCATTCAATCCGCCCGCAGATGGCATCGGCTTGGATGGCTTGCAACGCGCCTGGGCACACATCGAACGCGCCACTCAAAATGGCCAAGACAAAGAAGCCCGCATGAACCTGATGAGTGCTTCCATGCAGGGCGCCATGGCTTTTCAAAAAGGTCTGGGAGGTGTTCACTCCTTGAGTCACAGCCTAGGCGGTGTCAATCCCAGGCTGCACCATGGCACCTTAAATGCCATGTTCTTGCCTGCGGTGGTGAAGTTCAATGCCAGCGCTGAGTCGGTGCAAAAAGAAAATCGTTTAAACCGCATGGCGCAAGTGATGGGACTAAGCTCTGGTTCTGACATTCCACAAGCCATTCAAGACATGAGTGCCAGGCTGGGATTGCCTTCAGGTCTAGCGGCCATGGGGGTCACTAGCTCGATGTTTGATGCGGTCATCCATGGCGCCATGGCCGATCATTGCCACAAAACAAATCCGCGCATTGCCACCCCTGAGGAATACCGCGAGATGCTGGCCGCTTCTCTGTAATCAGTCAGAGGTCTTGAACCTTGGACATCTGAGGCTGACGAAGCCAAGTCGCAAACTCTTCAGCCATTTGCTCGCTGGCCGACACTGCGGCTTGCCAAACTTTCACGCGAGATTGCAAATCTTGACCATAGGTTGAAAAGTCTTTTCGATCGGGCAGTTTGCCATTCGGCAATGTTTGAACCCATTCGGGATTGGGCGCCAAGACCACCGCGTTGTCTAAAAATGAACTCGCCTTGTGACGCCATTTCAAACTTTTGTCCAACCATCCAGGCACCACAGATTTTTGGAAATGCGGGTACAAAACAAGCCCTCTTTGCTTGGCAGGTGGCGCACTGGTTTGCCAATCAAGGTGCAAGTGGTAATCGGTGATGCCGCCGTCCCAATAAGCACCAGAAGGCGCGCCTTCAATGGCGGGCACAGATTTCAAGACGAATGGAATGGCGCAGCTGGCTTGAAGGACGTCCATGAAATTGCCAGGTGTCAAT
>CANFJC010000101.1 GCA_947447245.1 Comamonadaceae bacterium | reverse complement strand
ATCGATGCGTGTGGCGCGGCGGGCGCGGACGTGACCCGCAGTTTGTACGGCGACAGAGAGAGCATTCCATGGCGAGGTCCGCTGGCCGCCAATACCGTTGCAGGAACCATTTCGGGCTGGGGCGCTGCCTATGCCTACAGCCAAAATCATTGGGGTGGCAAACTGCCTTTTGCCAGGCTGTTAGAAAGCGCTGTTCAATACGCTAAGCGTGGATTTCCTGTGACGCAGAGTCAACAATCCAACACCCAAAACAAATTGTCTGAGTTGCAACATCAACCAGGGTTTGCAAGTGCTTTTTTGAACCTGCAGGGACAAGTTCCTCAATATGGCGATCAACACGCGTTTCCTTTGCTAGCAGACACTTTGATGCAACTTGCAAAAGCAGGGGCCGATGACTTTTACCGAGGAGAACTATCCCGCCAAATTGCCAAAGATTTGAATGCTGTAGGGAGTCCCATTACTTTGAGTGATTTGAACAATCACCAAGCCCAAGTGAAAGCGCCATTGTCTTTGCGCTTGTCCGATGCGACTATTTACAACATGGCCCCGCCGACGCAAGGCGTGGCCTCTTTGCTCATCTTGGGTATTTTTGATCGAATTAGAAAACAGAATTGGAACCCTGATCATCTTGAAGGCATTCATGCATTGGTAGAGGCTACCAAGCAGGCCTTCATTGTGAGAGATCGGTATGTGACCGATCCTGCAATGATGCGCATTGATCCAAGCGAGCTATTGACTCAAGAAAGGGTCGAAAGACTTGCTCACCAAGTACCATTCGACAGGGCCAGTCCTTGGCCAGCTCCCAACTCCGATGGCGACACCACGTGGATGGGCGTCATTGATGAGGAGGGCCGCGCGGTGAGCATGATTCAAAGTATTTACTTCGAATTTGGAAGTGGGGTTGTATTGCCTCAAAGCGGATTTTGGTGGCAAAACAGAGGCTGCTCATTTGATTTGCAACCAGGAAAATTGCGCAGCTTAGAGCCAGGTCGAAAACCTTTCCATACCCTCAATCCAGCCATGGCGAAGTTGGATGATGGTCGATTGTTGGTCTATGGAACCATGGGGGGTGAAGGTCAGCCGCAGACACAAGCGGCTGTTTTTTCCAGGTATGTGTGGGGCGGGCACAATGTGAGGTCTGCTGTGGCTGCTCCTAGATGGCTGCTAGGGCGAACATGGGCAGAGCAAAGCACTTCCCTGAAGCTTGAATCGCGATTCTCACCACACATTGTGCAAGGCCTTCAAGCTATGGGGCATCCCGTTGAGGTGGTGAGTGACTTTGATGAGCGCATGGGGCATGCTGGCGCTTTGGTTCTTCACCCCTCGGGCTTGATTGAAGGCGGTGAGGACCCTCGAAGCGATGGATCCGTTGCCGCCTGGTGAGCCAGGATCTTTGCAAGCAAAGATTTCATTGGTTACTTCTTTGTAGCCCCAACAAAGTCACCCGCATAGACATTCAAAAACTTAGAGGGATCTAAAGTTTTTCGAATGGCCGCATTCACTTCTTCTAAGGTGGTGGCCTCAATTTGAGCGTCCACTTTCTCCACGAAGGCCAGCGTTCGGTTGGCTGCTGTTTGCGTGACATGTCCAGCCGCTAGGGCACGGTCTTGCGCGCGGCTGATTTTGCGTTCTTCTTGCCAGCCTTTTTTGGCATCGGTCAGTTCTTCAGCGGTGATGCCGTCTTTGACAAACTTAGTCAATTCATCTTGCACACTGGCCTTCAACTTGGCCAGGTTTTGCGGTGCATAAATGGCATACATCACCCACATGCCTGAGGGCTCAAAGGAACTGGCGCTGAGTTGGCTGCCTGCGCCATAGCTCAAGCCTTCTTTTTGGCGCAGACGGTCTAGCAAGCGAGACTTGACGCCGCCGCCCAACACACGGTTGGCCAATTGCAAAGGCACAAAGTCTTGTTGCGTGTCTTGCAATGACAAAGGCAAGCCAGCTATAAAGAAGGCATTGGCTTTGTCGGGTGCTTCAAGTTGAATGGCTGATGGCTTTGGCGCTTTAGGTTCGGCCTTTAAGCGAACGTAAGTTTTTTGACTTTGCCAATCACCAAAGAGCTTTTCAATTTGGCCCTTCGTGGCGGCGCTGTCAAAATCGCCGACCAATGCAAATTCACTGTTGTTGGCGCCATAGAAACTGTTGTGGAATTGTTTCACTTGATCCAACTTGGCTGCTTTGAGGGCTGCTATGGATTCATCTAAGTTTCGAGCTGAGCGAATGTCGCCCTTTTTGTACACATCGAGGGCCAATGCCATGGCTTGTGAGCCCATGGCGTTGGGTTCACTGCGTTGGCTTTCCAAGCCTGCGGTGCTTTCTTCCACCAGCAGGTCAAATTCTTTTTGGGACAGCATGGGTTTGCGAAGAATATCGTGAACCAGCTCCAAGACTGCAGGTATATTTTTACGCAAAGAGTCAAAACGCACGGTCACTGTTTGTCCGCTGCCACTCACTTCAATTTGAGTTTTGAGTTCATCCAACTTGGCGGAAATTTCAGAGCGCTGTAAATTGCCTGCGCCGCGCATGAGCAAACTGGCTGTCAAGCTGGACGGAGTGGCTTGGTTAAACAAGGCGCTTTCATCGCCAAATCGGAGAGTCAAATAACCACTCACTGTTTCGCCGCGTGTTTTCTTGGGTGTGAAGATGAGCTTCATACCATTGGCCAATGCCAATCTTTGCGTGCGCTTTTCAATGTTGGCCGGGCTGATGTCAAACACTTCGCCTTCAGTGGCTGAAGCTTTGCCTTTGTAGTCTGCCACCAACTTTGCAACATCAACAGCCCCAGGCATTTTGATGCGATCGGGTGTGGCTGTTGGAATGAACTGACCTAAGGTGCGATTGCTTTCCTTGAAGAAGTTCAAGCCGACAGCTTGCAAGTCACTTGCTTTTAAATTTTCAATCCAATCGCGTTGAAGGAAAAACAAGCGCCAATCGCCATTGGCAATGGACTCGGACATTTGTACGGCCAACTTTTGTGGGTCGTTGATTGCTTTGTCAATTTCACTGAGCAAGCCCGCCTTGGCACGTTTTAATTCTTCTTCTGTCACAGGGTTTTGTTGAAGGCCTTCAAGTTCTGCCAATAAAACTTTCCGAGCTTCCAGTAAATTTTGAGTTTTGCTCAATTCAGCCATGAACATGATGTAGCCTCTTTCGGCCAAGTCAAAATTCCAGGGACTGACATTCACAGCCAGTTTTTTCTCGACCAAATTTTTGTGCAGGCGGCCATTGGGCGTGCCTGCCAATACCTCACTCAAGGCAGCCATGGCTGCCGAGTCAATGTGACTTCCTGCTGCAGTGTGATACAGCACAGCGGATAACTGTGTATCCCCTGTTCTGCGCACTGTGACTTCTCTGCCGCCATCTTGCACAGGATCTTGTGTGTAGGTGGGCTCAATGACGCGTGTCGGTTTAGGAATGGCACCAAATACTTTTTGAATGACTTCTAAAGTAGGAGCGGCCTCAAATTTGCCTGCGACCAATAAAACAGCGTTGTCGGGTTGGTAGTACTTGCGGTAAAAATTTTGCAGGTTTTCAATCTTCACATTTTCAACATCGGTGCGCGCCCCAATGGTGTTCTTGCCGTAGTTGTGCCAATCAAAAGCGGTGGAGGCCATGCGTTGCCAGAGCATCATGTGGGGGTTGTTTTCGCCGCTCTCCATCTCGTTGCGAACCACTGAAAACTCAGTGTCTAGATCTTTGCGCGCGATGAGGCTGTTGACCATGCGATCGGCTTCCATCTCCAGTGCCCATTTCAGGTTGTCAGGGTTGGCAGGAAAGGTTTCATAGTAATTGGTGCGATCGTAGAAGGTGGTGCCATTGAATTGCATGCCACGCTTACCCAACTCCTCAAAGACATTGCCGCGTGATTTCGTACCTTTGAAAACCATGTGCTCTAGCAAATGCGCCATGCCGGTCTCACCATAATTTTCATGGCGGCTGCCCACCAAATATGTGATGTTCACGGTGGTGGTGGGCTTGGATGCATCGGGCGCTAACAAAATGCGCAAACCATTGCTCAGCCGGTATTCCGTGATGCCCTCAACTTGGGCAAGCGCTTTCAAAGGAGAGGTCGTGCTTTGAGCCCATCCGTGGAGAGGCGCACACCAGCTGGCTGCGATGATGGAAATTTGAATCCAACGAGAAAGGGATTTTGAAAGCATAAAATTTCACTTCTTTGCAAAGACGAAAAAGAAACTTTATACACCTGCTTTAGAATACTCAGCAAATATCTGCGCGCCGGCAGGTATTTATTTTGTTCAACCGGCGCCATGTAGAGGACTACCATGTACAAAAACCTCGCAGCCGCTGTCGCGGCCGCCTGCTTTTTATCGCCCATTTCATCCCTTGCCGCTGAGCCTTCGCCGCCAGCTACAAAAAGCCCTGTCAAAGCCGCTTTTGTGTATGTCACGCCTGTCTTCGAAGCGGGTTGGACGCACCAACACGACGAAGGCCGCAAAGCCGTAGAGAAAGCATTGGGTTCTGCCGTTAAAACCACTGTTGTAGACAACGTGGCTGAGGGCGCTGACTCAGAGCGTGTGGTGCGCGATTTGGCGCAACAGGGTCACGATGTGATTTTCACCACCAGTTTTGGCTATATGGAGCCCACGCTCAAGGTGGCCAAAGAGTTTCCCAATGTGAAGTTTGAATCGATCACGGGCTACAAAACCGATGTGAATGTGTCTGTGGCCAACGCGCGCTATTACGAGGGCCGATATTTGGCGGGTGTAGCGGCAGGGCGCATGACGCAATCCAATGTGGCGGGTTATGTGGCGGGCTTTCCTATTCCTGAAGTGCTACAAGGCTTGAATGCGTTTACTTTGGGCATGCGTTCAGTGAACCCCAAAGCCCAAGTGAAAGTCATTTGGTTGAACACATGGTTCGATCCAGCCAAGGAGCGCGACGCGGCATTTGGTTTGTTCAATCAGTCGGTGGATGTGATCACCTTTCACACAGCCTCCAATGCGGTGATGGTGGCGGCGCAAGAACGCGGCAAGATGGCCATTGCCTATCACTCAGACATGCGCAAAGTGGCGCCTGATGCGCAGTTGATGGCAGTCACGCATGAGTGGGGCGCCTATTACACACAGCGCGTGAGTGATGTGCAAAAAGGTCAGTGGCGCACTGGCAATGTGTGGGCTGGTTTGAAGGAAGGCATGATTCGCGTTGGCGATTTTGGTCCTAAGTTGCCTGCCAAAGTGCGAGATGAAATTGTGAAAGTACAGCAAGACATTTCGCAGGGCAAACGCCATCCCTTTCAAGGCCCGATTGCCGACAACGAAGGCAAAGCCATTGTGGCAGCTGGGCAGAAACTCAGCGATGTTCAAATTTTGAACATGAACTACGGTGTGGCTGGCGTGATTGGCAAAATAAGTCCTTGACTTTCAATCTCTGAAAAAAAGCCTGCGGTTCAAGGCAAGCTTTCAGTTCAGTGTCATGACATGCTAGCCATCTAGCTGAATATTGCGTGCCTTGGCCAGTTGGGTCCAACGGGCCAAGTCAGCCTTCATGTAGGCCGCAAATTCTGAAGGCTTCATGGGCATCAGTTCAACGGCCTCAGAGCTTAATTTTTCTTTGAAGTCAGGCTGTGCCAAAACATTCAGCATGGCATCGTTCAGTGTTTTGACAATGGCGGCTGGCATGTTGGCAGGCCCAACCACGCCATACCATTGTTGGGCATCAAAGCCCTTGAGTCCCATCTCTTCTAAAGTGGGTATGTCCTTCACTTGAGAGTGTCGTTTGCTGCCCGTCACGGCGATGGCGCGAATGCGACCGCTTCGAATGTGGGGTAGAGCAGCAGCCAAACCCGGAAACATCATTTGCGTTTGACCGCCAATGAGGTCGGTAATGGCCGGTGCAATGCCGCGGTAGGGAATGTGCACCATGAAGCTGTTGGTTTGCAATTTGAAAAGTTCAGCGGTGAGGTGCGTTAAGGAACCCGCACCAGCAGAACCATAAGACAAGCGACCTGGATTTTGTTTGACATAGTCCATGAAGGCTTTGAAGTTTTGCGGTGGCAAACTGGTGTTGATGCACAGCACATTCGGGGTCGAGCCAATCATGCCGATGGGGGTGAAATCTTTTTCAGCGTCGTAAGGCAGTTTGCGTGTCGCGGGTGCTGTGCCATGGGTGGCCACATAGCCTTGCATGAGGGTGTAGCCATCGGCTGGCGCACGCGCTGTATTTTGCGAGGCAATCACACCGCCGCCACCGCCAATGTTGTCAACCACCACAGATTGGCCCAAAACTTTGGCCCAGCGCTCACACAGCGCACGTCCCACCATGTCAGAACCACCGCCGGCAGCCACTGGCACGATGTATCGAATGGGTTTACTGGGATAGGCCGATTGGGCTTGGCTGGCCCCTGAAAGTCCCAGCAACATGGGGCTGGCTTGGAGCAGGGTGCGTCTTTTCATGGCTTTTCTTCTGAAGGGTAAGTTCAACAAAGTTTAGCTCAGACTTCTCTGAATTGCACTGTGTGCTCGCTCACAGGCCTTGAATTGTTCTCACATTCCTGGTTGGCACTTTACAATGTTGCCTTGCATCAAAGAATGTTGGAAAGACCAAGAGATGACGATCAAAAGCGACAAATGGATTCGCCGTATGGCTCAAGAGCACGGCATGATCGAGCCTTTCGAGCCTGGACAAGTGCGTCAAAACGCTGCCGGCGAGAAAATTGTGAGCTATGGCACCAGCAGCTATGGCTACGACATTCGATGTGCCCCTGAATTCAAGGTGTTCACCAACATTTACAGCACCGTGGTCGACCCCAAGAATTTCGACGAAAAAAGCTTTGTCGACATCCACTCCGATGTCTGCGTCATACCCCCCAACAGCTTTGCCTTGGCCCGAACCCTCGAATATTTCCGCATTCCCCGCAATGTGCTCACCATTTGCTTGGGCAAAAGCACCTATGCCCGGTGCGGGATTATTGTCAACGTCACCCCTTTCGAGCCCGAATGGGAAGGCTACGTCACCCTCGAATTCAGCAACACCACCCCCCTGCCAGCCAAGATTTACGCAGGGGAGGGCTGTGCCCAGGTGCTGTTCTTTGAAAGCGACGAAGTTTGCGAGACCAGCTACAAGGATCGGGGTGGAAAATACCAAGGTCAGGTCGGTGTCACATTGCCTAAGACCTAAAGTGCGACAATAGCGGGTTAATGACCGACTCTTTTTCAAATCTATCGCTGGCTGAACCGCTGGCACGTGCCGTCGCCGAAATGGGCTACGAATCCATGACCCCCATTCAAGCCCAGGCCATTCCTGTGGTTTTGACTGGCAAAGACGTGATGGGCGCAGCGCAAACAGGTACCGGTAAAACGGCTGCTTTTTCTTTGCCGCTGCTCCAGCGCCTCTTGAAGTACGAAAACACATCCACATCGCCCGCACGGCACCCTGTGCGCGCCTTGGTGCTCTTGCCCACCCGCGAATTGGCCGACCAAGTGGCGCAGCAAATCAAGCTGTATGCCAAGTACACCCAAATGCGCAGCGCGGTGGTGTTTGGCGGCATGGACATGAAGCCGCAAACCCTTGAGCTCAAACGAGGTGTCGAAATTCTGGTGGCCACACCGGGTCGCTTGCTCGATCACATTGAAGCCAAAAACGCGGTGCTGAATCAAGTGGAATATGTGGTCCTCGACGAAGCCGATCGCATGCTCGACATTGGCTTCTTGCCAGACTTGCAGCGCATTTTGAGTTTCTTGCCTAAGCAGCGCACCACGCTCTTGTTCTCGGCCACTTTTTCGCCTGAAATCAAGCGCTTGGCGGGAAGCTATTTACAAGACCCCATCACCATTGAAGTGGCGCGCCCCAACGAAACAGCTTCCACCGTGGAGCAACGTTTTTACAGTGCGCAAGATGACGACAAGCGAAGGGTTGTGAAAGCCGTTTTAAAAGAGCGCGGCATCAAACAAGCCTTCATTTTTGTCAACAGCAAACTCGGTTGCGCCCGTTTGGCGCGCTCTCTTGAGCGCGAGGGTCTGGTCACCGCTGCATTGCATGGCGACAAGTCCCAAGATGAACGTCTTAAAGCGCTTGAGGCCTTCAAAAAATGTGAAGTCGATTTGTTGGTTTGTACCGATGTGGCAGCCCGCGGTCTTGACATCAAAGATGTGCCTGCTGTGTTCAATTTTGATGTGCCCTTCAATGCTGAAGATTACGTGCACCGCATTGGCCGCACGGGCCGTGCTGGCGCCTCTGGCTTGGCTGTGACCTTGGTCTCACCGTCCGATATGCGCTTGGTTGCCGACATTGAAAAGCTCATCAAAACCAAACTTCAAGTGGAAAACTACCCCTTGGAAGAAGAGCGCTCGCGAGCCAATTTAAGCGAAGGTCGCCGAGAAGAGCGGCGTGACGATCGACGAGAAGAGAGAAGACCCGAGCGTGGCTTTGAGCGGCGCCGAGAAGAAGAGAACCCTCGCGATCGACGCAGCAGCTTCAGGCCTGCGCAAGTGTCCAGAGACCCCTTCTTTGAGAAGCCCTACGAGGCACCCAACATGGAGCAAGCTGCTTCGGCTTCTTGGGAAGCGTCGCCTAAAACGACGGCATCCCGGACCGGTATTTCTGCCAACATCAAGCCAAAGCGCAAAGTGGCGGCTTTGTTCAAGTCGGGCGAATAAGTTCAGCGGTTTGCAAAGAGACCCGTCAATTTGTCGGGTGAGGTATTTCCCGACTTAAATTTTGTGCATTCCCCTGTCAAAATGCAGGGATGAAACTCAAAACACCCATTGCCCTTGCCGTTTTGTCGCTCATTTCGCCTTGGGTTTGGGCGCAGAACACCCCTCCTGCCAATGCGCCGGTTCAAGACATGGGTCGTGTCGAAATCAAAAGCAACCGCGACAACACCATGGAAGAGCGCCGGCAGTCTACGGCCGCCAAAATTGTGATTGGTCGGGAAGAGCTCGACAAACAAGGTGATGGCACCTTGGGAGAAGTTTTGAAACGCTTGCCCGGCGTCACCATTCAAGGCGCACCCGGCCGTGGT
>CANFJC010000100.1 GCA_947447245.1 Comamonadaceae bacterium | reverse complement strand
GGATAGGGGAGATGTCTGTGGCAGCACGAAACTGCTCCCAAGCTGGGAGAAGGTGCTGCAAGTTAACTGGCTCATTCATGGCTTTCACTCTCCTTTATCATGTTCCTGATGAGTTTACAACGCCTTGCTGCATACGCTCAGCTTTGCAAATAGGCAGTCTGCTTCGCCTACTCTTTCTAATTGTTCTGTCGCAAGAACTTGTAGCCTTGTGTCATGCTGAAGTGAGCTGCAGATTGACTTTTTTGCCAAGGGCTGCTGCTGCACTTGCAAGCGTTGTGAGCGTCAAGCTCGCGTCGTTCTCATCGAGCAAGCGGTTCAATGACGCACGGCTGGTATTCATGCGTTTGGCCAATGCAGTCTTGGTCAATTGCTGCGCCTTCATCTCATGAGCAATCTGCCAAGAAATAACGCGCTTCATTGCCACTGCAGTGACATCCTCAAGCATGGCCTCCTCTTTCAAGAAGTCATCAAAACTTGAACCCATGTTTTTCTTTGCCATACTTATTTCCTTTTCAATTCTTTGTACCGCTCGATGGCCAAATCCAAATCGGCTTTGGGTGTTCCTTGCTGCTTCTTGATGAAACCGTGAAGCAACACCATCGTGGAGCCACTCAAAACAAACAACACCCGTGCAATGCGATTTTCCAGGCGGGTTCTAACCTCCCATAGGCCGCCGCCCAAATGACGCACCAAGGGAATGCCAAGGGGCCAACCCAGCTGCACAGTTTTGATGTCTTCACCTATGGTTTTGCGATCCGTTGCAGACAAGCCCTTAAGCCAAAGCCTCACGGGCTCAGAGCCCAGTGAGTTAGAAAAAAACTTGACATTCAAAATTGTTTCCATGGGCTGAGTGTACCAAAAATGATACGAAATGCAAACCTTCGATGAGTGAGAATTAGTATCCCGATCAAAATACAAAACTTAAACGCCCCTTCAGATGTTGCAACTTGTAAAACTGTGCCAACTGGCAACGGTAATTGTCGCCAAACATGAAGCAATCAAGTGAAGGGGCTGCTCAGATTTCAATCATCAGTTGAGCTCAAGCATCTCATGCTTTGGGCTGAGGTTGCGGAGGCTTTGCGTCATCACCAGCAGTCAAATTGTGCTCTGGATACCCAGATGCTTTAGCGCCCTGGCCAGTTTGCTTGTAGGTGATGACTTGGGCTGTGTCTGCTTCGCTTTGGCTCGCACTTAATTGAACCGTTTGCGACTCACGACTGATTTGTATCAGCTGCCCAATCAAATCAGTTTTCCTTCTGTGCAGCGCCGTCTCGTCACGCTGCAAATTAGGGTTGGCAGACAATTCCATTTGAACCTGCGCCCGAAGACCATCAAGGACAGCTTCATACCTGTCTTCAGACTCAGCCCACAATATTTCATGCCGATGCTTTTCAACCATGTGAATATGTAAGTCTTTGAGTCGCGTGACAGGATCGGTCTTGCTGGAATAACGGGAGAGTCTTTCTGGGAACGTGTACACCTTCTCAGTAGCTTCACTTTTACCCATCACAAAAAACCATAGATCTGGCAATTCAGCCTTCACGCGCATCATGCGATCTGCGCTGTGGTTTTTGATGAGATAGTCTAGATCAATATAAGCGTTGTAAATGCTCTGAGCTCGACCTCGATCTACTTGGGAATCATTGAAGTACCAGTCGGGCAAGGACGCAGCGCCAAGCGTACCCAAGTTTAATTGAGTAGAAAACTCAACGCGCGTTGAGTGCTTTGCCAGGTGGGCTGCAATCAATGTTGCACGCCAGCGCTCTGCACGCGTCATCCTGAGCATGACTTGCGCCAACTCCTGCGCTAGTTGATAGCCAATACTGGTTGTCACTTTAAAGTCTTGAACTAACCCGTCGATGGTGTTTTGCAACTGTTGAGGGTCTTCACCTTCCAATAATTTGTTGGCGTAGATTCCTGATTTCAAAGCGTTTTTTGAGCTGGCGTTGATCACAGCTTTAGTCACGATAGCAGTCATAATAAGTCCTTAAAAAATAAAATTGAAAGTGAAATTGCAGCCGCGCGCAGGTGAGCGCTGCAGGCTTGGTCACACTGCCGCCTTGTGTTGAATTTGGCGTCTGCTCTAGATCCGTCAATTGCCACAGCGCTCTCGCACTTCGGCAATCGACAGCCCAGCATCAGACTTACATTCAACACAGCTCAAAACCCCGCAGTGGTATGGGGCGGCGCAAGAAATTCAAAACTGGGTACAGCTGCGCTGCGCCGATTTTTTGAACATCATGCACACAGTAAGGCCACTAGAGGGAACCGACTGGCCAGGCTCAGTGCGTTTTGTTCTGCAGGGGACGCTTGCTGCTTTCTTAAACCCCTGTCGGCTGTCTGCCGTGCGAGTGTGATCCCCAGCGCACTTGTAGAAAAGTATTTATTCCTGCAAGCACCTGCGCCACGCGTTTGTGGGCGGTCTGAGCCTGAAAGCAGCTCGGGTGAGAAGGCCACGCGGCCCTCTCATTGGATGGGTAAATTCAATCTCTTAGGCCCCATCACAATCGAGTACGCCTAGCTGCCCAATTCAGTGCGCCCACACCTCATTTATACCGATGCATTTAAAAAAATGCAAGCGAATTTGTGGACCACATGAAAAAAATTTGCACCGCACAAAGGGTATGCCACTGCTTGATCGAAAACCACATTCTGAGACACAAAAAGTCACCAAAATCTGTGCAAATCCTAATCAGATGGCCTGCAATTTTGAACTCAATCAAGCCCGCTCGCGGCGCTTGGCGGCAACTTGAGACTTATAAGGCGTTGTGCTGCGAGCCTTGACAGATGTGACGGGCCGAATGTTCAATCCAACGCGCATACCAGCACTCGTAGCCATGTTCACCAATGCGTCGAGGCTGAAAATATCCATCTTGCCTTTGAGCATCTGATTGAGGCGAGGTTGAGTGATGCCAAGCTTCTTTGCAGCTTCAGACTGTGTAAGACCACTGTCATCAAACCATTGGGCCAAAGCAATCATGGTTTGAGAGCGCAATAGGAGATTTTGTGACTCCTGCGCACCAAAGCCAAGATCTTCAAATATGTTGGCACTGCCTTTTTTGATCATGAGTTCTGTCTTTTTGAGTTCTGTCATTTGGAGCTACTTGCCCTCTCCAGAGCTTCGTATCTATCAGCACCTAATTCAATATCTTTTTTACTTGTTGCGAATGTCTTCTTCACAAAGTACTATAGAAGTAGTAAAGTAAAGCTTTGCTTATACAGTCAGTACACCTAGAAGTTAAAATAATTTGATGCATCCTGCTTTAGATCAGTACAAACTCGATATTTCCATTATTTGCAAACGCTACCGCGTTAGCAAATTGGATGTATTCGGCTCTGCTGCTCGCAAGTATGACTTCAACCCAGCTAGCAGTGACGCTGATTTCTTAATCGAATTTGCCCCCGAGGTAAAAGTCGAACTTGGTGAATTGATAGGCATCAAAACTGAACTTGAAAATTTACTTGGAAGAAATGTAGATTTGCTTGAACCTGAAGCAATCGTTAATCCTTACGTGCTAAACAGCATCAAACGCAATCGAGAATCTGTTTATGCAGCATGACCCTCGTGCCTTTCTTTGGGACGTACGCGAGTCAGCTTTAGCTATTCAATCTTTTGTTGCTGATCTGAACAGCAGTACATATGCTTGAAATTCAATGGCACAAGCGGCCTGCGAAAGAAAGTTTGAAATCATTGGTGAAGCCCTCAATCAACTTTCAAAAGTTGATCCTGTTTTGGCATCCAAGATTTCAGATCTTCCACAAATTATTGCGTTTAGAAACCAACTGATTCATGGCTACGCCAAAATAAAGGCCAGCACAGTTTGGACCGTTATAGAAGATTCACTGCCCCCACTGCTCAAATGTGTCTGTGAATTGCTAGATGATCTGGGTGAGTCTTGAGCAAAGAAAAAGCGCTGACGATCTCTAGCAAGCGCTTTTGACGATGTAAGGGGTCTTTAGAGCACCCTCTGGAATTAGTGGCACAGCACCTCTTGCTCCTAGTGTGCAACTACCTCAAAATAATTCATAAATAATTCTTGACCAAGTCCCAATTTGGGACTATATTGATGTTTCATGAGAGTCGTTTCACTTCAAACATTGAGAACATACTGGATCAAAAATCCAGAGACCAAGCAGTCGTTGCTTGCTTGGTACGACGAGGTTTTGTCCGAAAATTGGACGCAGCCAACGGATATTAAAGTGCGGTATGCCAGTGCCAGTATTCTCAAGAAAAGACGAGTTGTTTTTAATATCAAAGGCAACAAGTACAGGCTAATTGTTGCAGTGGCGTACAAAATTGGAGTCGTTTATATCAAGTTCATTGGTACGCACAAAGAATATGACGCAGTTGATGCGGAAACCGTGGAAATGTAAGAAGGAGTCATCATGAACATCAAGCCTATCCGCACAGCTAAAGACCACAAGGCTGCTTTGGCTAAGATCTCCAAATTGATGGAATCAGATCCAGATATCGGTACGCCCAAAGGTGACCGCTTGGATGTGCTCGTGACGTTGGTTCAAGCCTATGAGGCAAAGCACTTCCCAATGGCGCTGCCAGACCCCGTTGAGGCAATTAAGTTCCGTATGGAGCAGCAAGGTCTGAAACCCAAAGACTTAGAGCCAATGATCGGTAAAAGCAATCGCGTCTACGAGGTGCTTACCCGAAAGCGTTCTCTGACCATTGGGATGATCCGTAAGCTCCACAGCGGCCTTGGCATACCGGCGCACAGCTTGATACAGGAAGCTGCTCACCTTTGATGCCATTTGAAGCCTTCTATTAAGCGTTAAACGGCGTTTTTCGTTTATTCTAAGGAATCAACATCTCAAAGTGGTCACGATCGATCAAAACAGGTGGTCACGATCAGTCAAATTCACCGGTCACGATCTACTGGAATGGGTGGTCACGGTCGATCAAAATACCCAGCTGGTGTTGTAGGTGCCAAGCGGGGGTTCAAGCGGGGGCGCCAAGCTCGCATCGCTCTCACCCGGCAGGCAGCTTAAACAAACCCGGCTGGTGTGCATGCGTTTGGTCAGTGCAGGCTTGCTTAGTTGCTGAGCCTTCAACGCCTGCACAATTTGCCAAGAAATACAGTGCTCGAGCTTCTCGGGTGAAACGATTTGAATTCTTTTTCATGCTGAATATTTCAGCATTCCCTGTCAATATTCTGTCAGTATTCTCTTGACAGAATATTCCTTCGAAGGTATATTCATTGTATGAAATGGGTCGTTGAGTACACAGATGAGTTTGAGCTTTGGTGGTTAGGGTTGACTGAGAACGAGCAGGTCAGCGTTGCCGCTTCTGTTCAATTGCTAGAGGAGCGAGGAGCCAATCTCGGTTTCCCGCACAGCAGCGGCATCAATGGCTCAAAGCACAGCCACATGCGAGAGCTGAGGACGCAGCACCAAGGCAGGCCGTATCGGACCCTCTATGCCTTTGACCCACTTCGCAATGCGATCTTACTGATTGGCGGGGACAAGACGGGTGACGACCGCTGGTATGACGTGAATGTCCCAATTGGCGATCGTTTGTATGACGAGCACTTGCATGAGCTTCGAAAGGAAGGAAAATTAAATGGCTAAGAAATTCTCTGATCTGCGCGCAAAGATGAAGCCTGGGGCACAAAAGCGTGCTGACTCTATTGCGCAAACCATGTTGGCCGAGATGCCCCTCAACGAGTTGCGTCAGGCTCGCGGTTTGTCTCAAAAGATGTTGGCACAGGTGCTGCATGTTCAGCAGCCCTCCATTGCAAAACTAGAAAAACGCACAGACATGTATCTGTCAACCCTGCGCAGCCACATCGAGGCCATGGGGGGCGAGCTGGATGTGCTTGCGCGTTTTCCCGACGGAACGGTCAAGATCAGCAACTTCTCTGATCTGGGTAAAGCTGCGTGAATTTGAGGGGTTAAGCTTCAGATCACTTCACACCACTCGATACCACATCACTCACCCCAAGCATCACAACTGCTACGCGCTGCCTGCCGGCGTAATTTGCACCAACGGCACGTCCTATGCAGTACTCACTGCGATGAATTTCACTGCCATGCATTTTTATGAATAGAAAACAGTTCTATTCAGAAATCATTTCGTCTCGCAGCTCATAAGATCACGCAGCGCATAAGGCTTAACCAACACGCAAGCGGGCAAATCAAACTGATTGATCAAACGGCGAATCATCGCAAGACTCAAGGGCCTTGTTCGGTCTAAGATTTCACAGGCTCCCCCCTACGACCAATCGCTGACTCAAAATCTTTGCGCGTCAACCCTCGGCTCTCCATCACATGCTCCAAAAGCTCTATGGGGTCCGGATCGTCGATGGGAAAGTTTGTTTTCTCATAATCCTCAACCAACAACGCCAAAACGCACAGCCTCTCAGCCTCAGGCGACTTGTCTGGTACATCCCAAAGGCGCTCAATTTCTAGCAGAGCTGCCTTGTGATCTCTTTTGTTTTGAATGATGCGAATTTCCATACACTTCCCCTTTAAATGGTCGCTGCATCGATTTTGTTGTACTGGTTTTGGTTGCAAACAAACCTAATGGACTGGCAAGTTACCACTTATCATTGGCACATGCTGAACGAAAGACTGAAAAATTTGCGACTTGCCAAGGGCTTGACCTTGCAGCAGGTGGGAGATGTTTTTGGGATTTCCAAAGCTTCAATTTCAAGTTGGGAGTCGGGCAGAAGTCACCCTGATCATAAAAAACTCGAAAAGTTAGCCGAGCTACTTGGAACAACTGTTCAATTCTTGGTTGCCGGAAATGTTGATCACATCAATGTCACCACTTCAGCAAATAAAGTTCCATTTATTGAGTGGGCTTCGATACTGGGTAAATCTGATGTGCTCAAGAGCGCGCCCTTGGTAACACCCCTTCACTCAAGTCCGAGCGACGAGGCATTCGCAACTCGATACGCCTCATCTCAATCTTTTAAATGGCAATTTGGTCCCATCCCATCTGGCAGTATTTTGATAGTTGATCCAAGCGAAGTTGCCGGACCAACAGATACAGTCATTGTGCAGATCAGCAAGAAAGAAATTGAGTTGGCACGGTTCACTTCCACTCCTGAAAACAAATCAATTTTGATCAAGGAAGATGCCGCTGAATTCCAACAAATAGCCGCAAAGAACTACAAAGTCATTGGTGTCGTACTCGAATGGCAGCTTTCAGCTAAATTGAAATAGTTTAATTTTAGTTGACCTTAGTTAAAATTTAGTTTACTATTGAATCCTCTCATTTTTGAAAGGATTAACATGAACTCTCGTTTGAACTTCCCATTTGCTGAGCGCACACGGCCCTTGGGACTAGGCGGAACTGACATAGGCGCCATACTGGGCCTGTCCCCCTACAAATCCCCGCTTGAGCTTTGGTCTGAATTAGTCTCAAGCGAGCAGCCAGCTCACCGCGACCTAATTCACCTTCGGTTCGGGCAGCACGCAGAAAGCTTCATCGCCAGTGAGTACGAGCGCGCCACAGACCTCTTCACAGCCATACACTCGCCCACCATGTTTCACAAGAAACACGGGTTCATGTTTGGTCACGTTGACCGCTTTGTCCTTGAGACGCCAGACACACCAGCAGTAGTTGATGGCACCATCACTGCCAACAAACTTCTGGAGTGCAAAACTTCGAGTGTATTTAGCAAGAACGACTGGGGTGAGCCTGGGACAGATCAGGTACCGCCCCTTTATCTCGTCCAATGCGCCTGGTACATGGCGATTACTGAATGCCAGTCAGCAGACTTGGCTGTTCTGATTGGAAACAGTGACTTTCGCGTCTACACCATTGATCGTGACTTGGAGCTTGAAGAGTTGATCCTGTCACATGCCCAGCACTTTTGGCATGAGCATGTCATTGGCCAAACACCGCCAGAGCCCATCAACGTTCAAGACGCTACCTTACTTTTCCCCAAAGAGTCTTCAGGCCAGAGCATTGAGGCCAATGAAGCTTTGCTTGAATCAATTCGGGCTTACCAAGATAACTGCGCCAAATCTCAGGTACTTTCTACCGAGTGCGACAGACTCAAGCTAGAAATCTTGAACTACATGGGCCACGCAGAAAAGCTCACCCATACAGGCAAGACTCTGGCCACCTGGAAGTGCGCAAAGGCGAGCAACCGGATTGATACCAAGGCCTTGGCGCAAGCTCATCCAGACATTGCTTCTGCCTTCACGACAAGTGTTCTGGGTTCACGTCGCTTTTTGCTGAAGGATGCATCATGAGTCGCAAGGGTACAACTGGTTTTCGCAGCCCCAATCTTGCCAGCAAGTCAAAGGCTGATCAGGCGCAGAAGTCGGATCGTTCAGACACCCCAAAGCCAGGACCAGCACTGAGCGTGGTTGAGAGAAGCGTCTTGCGCTCAGGGCTAAGTTACGACTCATTTGTGCGTCTCTTGATTCAGTCTGCACTGAGTCGCCTCACCATTTGGAGCCAAGCGGACTTGGACCGCCTCTTAATCCTTTCTGAGCGCCTGGGTCTGGATCCCCTTAACAACGAAATTTATGCGACCGAGGTCACGCCAGAGTCTGGAAAGAAGGCGCGCATCGTATTTGTCTTGGGGGTCGACGGCTGGAGCAAGATCATCAACTCGCACCCACAGTTTGATGGGATGAAGTTTGTGGAGTCTGGTCCGGAAGACGATGAGCTACCTCTTTTTATTGAGTGCACGATCTTCAGGAAGGACAGGAGGGTCGCAACCTCCATACGGGAGTACATGTACGAGGCACATACGGGCCAAGGTGCTTGGCTCACCCACCCAAGGAGGATGCTGCGCCACAAGGCAATGGTTCAGTGCGCAAGGGCGTGCTTTGGCCTGGGTGGCGTGTACGAGCCTGACGAGGCCGAGCGGGTGAGCTCTGCCATGCTGAGTGCAGCCAACAAAAGGTCATACACAGCCAGGGCTAGTAGCACTGGACCAATCAGCAGAGCCATGGGTAAGCCCCTTGGCACGGGCCAGCTTAAGGGGTGGATAAAGAAGTCGGGCCAGTCAGGCCAGTCAGTCGGGCACCCCTGACACAATGGATAGCCCAATGAAACAAACCAGCACCGGCAGCTCAAGGGTGCGGCCCTAGACTTCCCTTAGCCTTGCATCTGAGGCATGTGGT
>CANFJC010000099.1 GCA_947447245.1 Comamonadaceae bacterium | reverse complement strand
TCTTCGTCCAAATCGCGCAACTCAGTGAGGGCTTGGTTTAAATCGAAGGTCGTTTGGGCTTTGACTGCCAGGCAAAGTTTTTCAGCCCAAGCCAGAGCCAACCTGCCCACATCTTCTTCGGTGTATTGCACAACGACTTGGTAGACGCCTTCTTCTTCAGTGGCAGTTGTGCGGCTGAATGTGATGGGGCAACCTGCTTGGTTTTGCAGACTCAGTGTGATTTTTTCCAGTGCATGGGCCATGCTGGCGGGTTGACCAGGGCGTGAGCCTTCCAGCGGTCCCACCGCCGGAAAAATGCGTCTTAATTGTTTTTCAAACTCATTGCCGGGCATCATCTCCCGCTCTTGTGGCCCGCAACTCACGATGGCTTCGATGCTGGTTTGACGGCTCCATAGATTGGGTCCCCGCAAAGCTCGAATTCTAGAAACTTCCATGAAACTTTATCCTGATTGAAGCGCGTCTTGCAGCCTAGATTTGAATGGATTGGCAGTCAGCGATGGCTCAGTGAGCGCCAGGGCTTTGACCAAAACTTTTAATGCCTGCTCGAATGAGGTCGGTTTGAATACCAAGAGCCCAAGCCGCAGCAGAGGCTGCTAAGACTTCCATGCATTTGAGGTGCTTGTTTTTGAAGACTTTGTCAATGGCAGGCAACTGGCGATTCAAGGCTTCGACTTCATGTGCGCCTTGGGCCAAGACCAAATGATTTTTGCGCCAGAAAACAACGCGGCCATTTTCACTGCGGTGTTGAACAATGCGGGGGTGCTCTTCAGAGCTGGCGAAATATGTGATTTCGCCATCGCAATACTGAGCCAGATTGGCAACTTCATCATCTTCAGCATTCAGCACGGCCATGCCGTGGGATAACACGACGTCCATTTGCGTTCTGACCACATTGGGCATTTGTTCGTCACTGTGAATGTACAAATCTTCAAGGCCTTCTGCTTTGGGCATGGAGGTGATGACGCCCACTTGGCAGCGGTCGTAGGGCAGGCCTTCAGACAGCAAGTGCCTGGCCGTGGTTTCAAAGACGGCTGCCTCAACAGATCGATTGATGAGCAGGCGTTGGGCTGACTCCCACTCCATGCCGCTTTGGGCGTGCAGGCAACGTTGGCCCAAAAACAAGCCCTTGGCTGATGAGAGGCCCGTTTGCAATCCTTGCAGGTGCAGCAGCCATGCAATGAGATGGCTGGTGCCTGTGGTGTTTTCTTGACCAATAAGACCCACGACCGGGATTCGGGACTCGGAATTTTCGGCAAACAAATGGGCAGCAATGGCTTGGCCGACAGGTCTGGCTTCGCCCGTTGCGGGCTTTAAGTGCATCAGCAGGCCAGGGCCTGCGTTGACCTCGACGATGGCTGCGCCTTGCGCCTTCATGGGTTTGGAAATATCTTGTGCAACCAGATCAACGCCAGCAATGTCCAAGCCCACAATGCGGGCGGCAAGTGCCGCCAACTCGGCCACATCGGGGTGAACCAAATCGGTGACATCGATGGCCATGTTGCCGGTGCGCATGACCACCACATGGCGGTCTTTTTCAGGAACGCTTTGACCTGTAAGGCCCTGACGTTTGAGCTCAAGCACAGCCGTGGTGTGATCTTTGAGACGGATGGTGTCGAGTGGGAAATCTTCTTCTTCGCCGCGGCGTGGGTCTGAATTGATTTGGATTTCAATCAATTGTTCAACAGTGTGGATGCCATCTCCCACAATGCTGGCCACTTCACCTTTGTTGGCTGCCACCACTTTGCCGCCTACGACCAGCAAGCGATGCTCATCGCCCAAGATATGTCGCTCGACCAAGACGTCGCTGCCTTCAGCCTCGGCCAAATGGTAGGCCGCTTCAACTTCAGCTTGCGTTCTAAGCTCTAAGGAAACACCGCGCGCATGGTTGCCATCAACTGGCTTGACGCAAACAGGCAGGCCAATTTCTTGTGCAGCTTCCCATGCTTCTTCGGGTGACGCAACATTGCGACCTTCGGGAACTGGAACGCCGCAGTTGGCGAGCAAACTCTTGGTCAGGTCTTTGTCTTTGGAGACGCCCTCGGCAATGGCGCTGGTTTGGTCCGTTTCGGCTGTCCAAATGCGGCGCTGGTTGGCGCCGTAACCAAGTTGAACCAAATTGCCATCGTTGAGGCGAATGGAGGGAATGTTGCGATCGGTAGCCGCGTCGACAATGCAAGCGGTGCTGGGCCCAATGCACAATCGATCGACCATTTGGGTGAGATCGGCAATGACTTGATTGACCGGGTAAGGATGGTCTTCGATGGCGGCCATGACCAAGTCGCGGGCGGCTTGAAGGGCTGCGCGGCTGACAGTTTCATTGCGGGTGCGAATGACCACTTTGTAAATGCCTCTTGGGCCTGCTTCTCTGGCTTTGCCGAAACCAGTTTGCATGCCGGCGCGGTTTTGCAATTCAAGGGCCACATGCTCCATGATGTGGCCTGGCCAAGTGCCCTCGGTGAGTCTTTGCAAAAAGCCGCCTCTTTGGCCGACGCTGCAGCGGTGCTCTATGAGTCCGGGCAGCATGGCTTGGAGTCGCTCGTTAAAACCGGGCAGGGTGTTGGAGGGGAAGTCTTCCAAGTCACCAATGTCGATCCAAGCTTCTAGGACGGGCCGGTAGGTCCAAATGTTCGGACCCTTGAGGTGGGTCATGCGAATAAATTTGATGTCTTTAGAACTCATTTTCGTGCTTTTCACAATTCTGAGCGAAGGCACGGAGCGTTTCGTGTCCGGAGATACAATGACCGGCCAGTTGCAGCACTGGCATGGATCGTCTGATAAACAAGGTGCATGGGCTGTGTCCTGGCCGCTTCTTTTGCTGTTTTTGATTGCCGCCAACACCGGTTGACTCTTGCTGTTTGAATTTTTATGAACTCCAATACCCATCCTCCCATCGATTTGTTGGGATTGCCGTTTTTTTGGCAGAAGGGCGTGTTGTCTCGAGTTCACCATGGTGAAAACGTTCTAGCTTGGCTAGAGGTTGACCTGAATGATGAATTAAGCTTTAAAAAAACACTGCTTATTTTGACCGATCAAAGGGTCATCTCTTCGGACGAGTCTCAAAATAGTTGGGATTTCTGGGCATTGACCCCTGATTTGAGCCTTCGAGTGTTCGATCATGCCGGTGTCGGTACATTGTCTCTGCATCAAGGGGGGCAGAGGTTGGGGGCCTTGCGTTTCACGCTGGGACTTGAGGCCGCCGTTCTCAGGTGGAAATTGCGCTTTGAAAACCATCTTCTTGGACAGACGTCAGCAGCCACCTTTTTGGGCCAATCTTTGGCCTCCACGCCCGCAACGGATTCAGAATGGTTGGAGCCGGGTATCGGCCAGATGCGGCATGTCTTGTGTCCTATTTGCCAGAATGTCGTGGATGCGTCTGATGAGGAATGTGCCGTTTGTTTAGAAAAAGATCAGGTTCCTCCCTCAACCTGGACCTTGTTCAAACTATGGCGTTTTGCGCGGCCTTATCAAGGGCAACTCCTGCTTGGTTTTGTTTTGACATTGTTGTCAACAGCCGCCACCTTGGTTCCGCCTTACCTCACCATGCCCTTGATGGACGATGTCCTCATACCTTATCAAAACGGCAAGAGCATCGAGCCTGAAACGGTATCTTGGTACCTCTTGGGTTTGCTGGCGTCTGCCATCGTGGCTTGGAGTTTGGGCTGGATCAAAACTTACATCTTGGCACTCGTTTCGGAACGCATCGGCGCAGATTTAAGAACGACCACCTACCAGCATTTGCTCAAGTTATCGTTGGAGTATTTTGGGGGCCGTCGAACCGGTGATTTGATTGCTCGCATCGGCAGTGAAACAGACCGCATCAACGTATTTCTGTCGCTTCACTTGTTGGACTTCGCCACCGATATCTTGATGATCATGATGACCGCTGTCATCTTGTTCTCCATCAACCCGACCTTGGCCTTGGTCACACTGCTGCCCTTGCCCTTCATTGGCTGGTTGATTCATGTGGTCCGTGAAAAATTGCGCACAGGCTTCGAGAAAATTGACCGCGTTTGGTCTGAGGTCACCAACGTGTTGACTGACACCATTCCTGGCATTCGGGTGGTCAAGGCTTTTGCCCAAGAAGATCGGGAGGCGCAGCGCTTTATCGATGCCAACAAGCACAACTTGGCCGTCAATGATCGATTGAACCGAGTTTGGTCTGTTTTTTCGCCAACAGTCACACTCATGACCGAAGTAGGTTTGTTGGTGGTGTGGGGTTTTGGCATTTGGTTGGTCTCAAAAGACCAAATCACGGTGGGCGTACTGACGGCATTTTTGGCCTACATCGGCCGCTTCTACACCCGTCTCGATTCCATGAGCCGCATTGTGTCCTCCACCCAAAAAGCAGCTTCGGGTGCCAAACGAATTTTCGAAATTTTGGACCATGTGTCCAGCGTACCTGAGCCGCTTCATCCTGTTGCTTTGCCCAATGTAGAAGGCCGCATCACTTTGACAGATGCCAGTTTCCGTTATGGCAATCGTGCGGTCATTAAAAAGTTAAATTTAGACATCAAGCCAGGCGAAATGATTGGCTTGGTGGGCCACAGTGGCTCGGGTAAAAGTACCTTGGTCAACTTGATGTGTCGCTTCTACGACTTGTCGGAGGGCAGTATTTCATTGGACGGCGTGGACATCAAGCAGCTCAATGTGGCGGATTACCGCAGGCACATTGGTTTGGTTTTGCAAGAACCTTTCTTGTTCTTTGGCACCATTGCAGACAACATTGCCTATGGCATGCCCGAAGCAACACGGGATCAAATTGTGGCGGCAGCCAGGGCGGCGCATGCCCACGAATTTATTTTGCGCATGCCCCAAGGCTATGACTCACTGGTGGGCGAGCGCGGACAGGGCTTGTCTGGCGGTGAGCGACAGCGAATTTCCATTGCACGCGCTTTGCTTATCAATCCGCGAATTTTGATATTGGACGAAGCGACGTCGGCCGTGGACACTGAAACAGAAAAAGAAATTCAAAATGCGTTGGACAATTTGGTTCGCGGTCGTACCACCATTGCCATTGCCCACCGCTTGTCCACCTTGCGCAAAGCAGATCGCTTGGTGGTCATGGACAAAGGACTGATCGTGGAAGAGGGCACTCACGATGTGCTGATTGAGAGCCAAGGCGCCTATTGGCGCTTGTACGAAGCGCAGCAAAGGCAAGCCGAATCTGAAGGTGCTGTTTTGAGAGAGTCGGTCCCTTCATGAGCACTCAATTGATGAACATCCAATTCGATCAAGGCCCCTCTGGCAAGTGGTATTACGTCAGTGCAGACGGGCAGCAACATGACCACGTGATGGCAGTCAGGTCTTTTCCCGTTGCGGCGCCTGAAGAGGGCATTGCCTTGGTGGATGTGGATGGCAAAGAGTTGTTGTGGATTCCACATTTAAATCTGCTGGCAGACCCCGTGCGGACCCAAATTGTGAAGGCCATCAACCAGCGTGAGTTCATGCCCCAAATATTGAAGTTGTATGGCGTCAGTGGATTTGTAGCGCCCAGCACCTGGGACATTGAGACCGATCGCGGTCGAACCAGCTTGTTACTGAAAGGCGAGGAAGACATTCGCCGTCTGTCTGCTTCAGTGTTGCTGGTGACAGATGGCCATGGCGTGCAATTTCTCATTCGAGATTTGGCACAGATGGACCGCTACTCTCGAAAGCTGCTGGACCGCTTTTTATGAATTGCTGCGGCAGCTGGCGTGCACATCTAACTTTTCTTGGTAAACCTCGCTGCTGACGTTCATCAGGCCTAAGACCGAATGAAAGTAGTTGTCGTGAGTCAAGGCGGTGTCGGTTTTGTTTTTCAAACAAGTGTTGATCAAACCCGATTGCTTTTCAAAACGTGGTGATAGCCATGTGATCCAAGGGACACGCTTTTGGACATCGGGTGCCACACGGTAAGGCAGACCGTGCAAGTACAAATTGTTTTCACCCAATGATTCTCCGTGGTCAGAAACATAGAGCAAAGCGGGCGCTGATGCAGCTTCTGATTTCTTGAGCCATTGAATGGCTTGCCCTAAAAAATAGTCGGTGTACAAAATGGTGTTGTCAAAGGAATTGACCACCTGCTCACGCGAACATTGTTGCAGTGCATTGCTGGTGCATTCAGGTTGAAATTTTTTGAAATTGTCAGGCACCCGTTTGTAGTAGGCAGGGCCGTGGCTGCCCATCTGGTGCATCACGATCACCACACCTTTGGCGCGGCGTTCTGCAGGAAGCGTTTGAATGCGTTGATCAATTTCTTGCAACATGATTTCGTCAAAGCATTCACCGTCTTTGCACAAAGTAGGGTGCTTCAATTCCTTAGTGAGGGCTTGAGGTACGCGTTCACAAACGCCTTTGCAACCCGATTGATTGTCAATCCAAAGGACAGCCAAGCCTGCATGATTCAAAACGTCGATCAAGCTTTCGTAATTATTTTTGCGTGATTCAAATTCTTCTTTGCCCAAATGAGAAAACATACAAGGTACCGACGTGGCCGTGCTGGTGCCACAGGACATCACACCTTTTAAGCTGATGATGTTTTCTTTGGCCAACTCTGGCGTGGTGGGGCGCTCGTAGCCATTGACACCAAAGTTGCCCATGCGGGCAGTTTCGCCCAACACCAACAACAAAAGTGGTGGCTTCTCGCCAGGCTTGAGCGCTGCAACTTTGGCGTCGCGCCCCAATGGCAGCAAAGTTTTATTCTCGCGCTGGAATGGCTTGGCTGCCACCGTGCCAATGGCGTAGAAGCTGTTCAAGGGGTTGACCAAATAACGCAACTGGGTGTGATTGCGCATGATGGATGAAAAATCTTGAAACACAGCCAAGGATGTTGCAACGATGACAACAAGCGAAGCCAAACCCATGAACGTGTTGTTCAAAGCTTGCTGACGCCAACGCAGAGCTCTAACGGGCGTTTTCCAAAGGAACCAACAAGGCAAAATGCCCAGCAGCAAAAGACTGATCAGCATGCGCCAATTCATCAAATCCAAAGCTTCTTTGGTGTCCGTTTGGACCACGTTGGTGATCATGCTGCTGTCAATCACAATGCCGTAGCTCACCATGAAGTAGGCGCCACTGGCGGCGCTCAAAAAGAAAACAGTGAGTGTTGGTTTGAGGAGCCATCGCCAGTTGAAAAAACTCAACAAAATCATGAGAGTTGCCGCAATGATGAGGCCAAAACCCAAGGCAAAAGCAAAGCCTCTAAGGCCAGTGACCTCAGGCAATTGGTAGACCTGCGTCCAAAGGGCCATGTTGCCAATGCTGGACAGCCATAGACTGCCCAACACAGCAACCCATGCAGGGTGATATCTGCTGTGCTGAGAATCTGAAGTGCGCTTGCTTTTGGATGTCATAGGGCTGAGTTTAAGGCTTGCACCAAACTTAAGCCCCAAACAAACCTTTGAGTTTGTCGGTCCAGCTGTTGCCTGTCGGCATGTGCTTGGCGCCGCCTTTTTGCAAAGACTCCTCAAACTCTTTGAGCAATTTGCGCTGGTGCTCTGTGAGCTTCACTGGTGTTTCCACTGTGATGTGGCAATACAAGTCGCCAGGGTAGCTGGCGCGAACGCCTTTGATGCCTTTGCCCCGCAAGCGGAATTGTTTGCCAGTTTGAGTGCCTTCAGGAATGTCAATGGCCGCTTTGCCGCTGAGTGTGGGCACATCGATTTCACCGCCCAGAGCCGCTTTGCTAAAGCCAATGGGGACTGAGCAATGCAAGTCATCGCCATCGCGCTCAAAGATTTCGTGTTTCTTGAGGCGGATCTCAATGTACAAGTCTCCCGGCGGGCCACCATTGGTGCCCGGCTCACCATTGCCAGTGCTGCGAATGCGCATGCCGTCGTCAATGCCTGCAGGGATTTTGACCTCGAGTGTTTTTTGCTTTTTGAGTTTGCCTTGGCCGCTGCAAGACGGGCAGGGGTCGGAGATGATTTTGCCGGAGCCGCGGCAATGTGGACAAGTTTGCTGCACACTGAAAAAGCCTTGTCGCATTTGCACAGTGCCAGAGCCTTGGCAAGTGCCGCAGGTTTTGGCGCTGGTGCCTTTCTTGGCACCCGAACCGCCACAGGGGTCGCACTCTTCCCAGCTTGGAATGCGAATTTGGGCATCTTTGCCAGCAGCTGCTTCTTCCAAATTGACTTCCATGGCGTAGCTCAAATCGCCACCGCGGAACACTTGTCGACCGCCTCGGCCACCACCACCCCGTTGTTGACCAAAGATGTCGCCAAAGATATCGCCAAAGGCTTCACCAAAACCGCCGAAGCCTTCAGCTCCACCGCCAGCGCCCCGCATGTTGGGGTCAACACCAGCGTGACCGTATTGATCGTAGGCCGCACGTTTCTGTGCGTCAGACAACATCTCGTAGGCCTCTTTGACCTCTTTGAATTTGGCCTCGGCGTCTTTGGCCTCGTCGCCCTGATGACGGTCAGGGTGAAACTTCATGGCCAATTTGCGATACGCTTTTTTAATCTCTTCTTCAGAGGCGTTCTTGGCTACACCCAATACTTCGTAAAAGTCTTTTTTGGCCATCGTTTTTTGCTACTGTTGGAACAAGAACGCCGCGCAAGCGATTTTCCCAATGGAATACGCTAACGCGGCGGCTTGGGCTATTGCCCTTGAGAAAAAGGTTTAACCCTTTTTGACTTCTTTCACTTCTGCATCAACCACATTGTCGTCGACAGGTTTGGCTTCTGCACTGGCGCCAGCAGGCCCGCCAGCAGCGCCACCGGCGGCCGCTTCTTTGGCTTGCATGTCGGCGTACATTTTTTCACCCAATTTCTGGCTGACGGTCATGAGGGTTTCGGTTTTCGCAGAGATGGCGTCTTTGTCTTCACCTTTCAATGCGTCTTCCAATTCTTTCACAGCCGCTTCGATTTTGGTTTTCTCGTCGGCTTCAATTTTGTCGCCGTACTCGGTCAGGCTTTTCTTCACACTGTGAACAGTGGCTTCGCCCGAATTTTTGGCTTGAACGATTTCGAGTTTCTTCTTGTCGTCTTCGGCATTCAATTCAGCGTCTTTCACCATCTGCTGAATTTCGGCTTCAGACAAGCCAGAGTTGGCCTTGATGGTGATTTTGTTTTCTTTGCCCGTGCCTTTGTCTTTGGCGCCCACGTGCAAGATGCCGTTGGCGTCAATGTCAAAGGACATTTCAATTTGCGGTGTGCCACGTGCTGCAGGTGGAATGCCTTCCAGGTT
>CANFJC010000098.1 GCA_947447245.1 Comamonadaceae bacterium | reverse complement strand
GTGTGGTGAAGGTGGATGCCGCGCCGGGAGTGATTCAAATCAGCTTCAAACCCAACCCACCCATTGAGCCAATGCGCATCATTGAGCTGATTCAAAAGAACAAACACATTCAATTGGCTGGCAACGACAAACTTCGCATAGAGCGCGAACTGCCTGACCCCAAAGCCCGTGCGCAAATGGTGCGCGACATCTTGCGATCTTTGGGTCAGCCTAAAATTGAGACAGTGGAAGGATAAATCAAGCATGAGCAACGAGCGCAGCGCCCCTACTTTTCATGGCATGACCGTGAAGGGTTTTTCACCGCCTTTGACATTGAGCGATTTCAAACTCATTGCCTTTGACATGGACTCCACCCTGATCAACATTGAATGTGTCGACGAAATTGCCGATGCAGCTGGCCGCAAAGCCGAAGTGGCGGCCCTTACCGAAGCGGCCATGCGCGGTGAAATTGCGGATTACAAAGACAGCTTGCGCAAACGTGTGGCACTTTTAAAGGGCGTGACTGTGGGC
The DNA here is from genome assembly GCA_947447245.1 of Comamonadaceae bacterium. Lineage (GTDB taxonomy): Bacteria > Pseudomonadota > Gammaproteobacteria > Burkholderiales > Burkholderiaceae_C > Limnohabitans_A. The sequence continues at coordinate 8,850 of CANFJC010000098.1, read as the reverse complement.
CACATGGAAGAGGTTTTGAACCATCGCCTGCAACTCAACCCAGGCGCAGAAACTTTGGTGAAAGCCTGCCAAGCCGCTGGCATGAAAGTGCTGCTGGTCTCAGGTGGTTTTACTTTTTTCACAGACCACGTGCGCGACAGGTTGAACATCAATTGGACCCGCTCCAATGTGTTGGAGGTGGCGAATGGTGAACTCACTGGCCGCATGGTGGACCAAGACTGGGGCGACATTTGCGATGGTGAAGAAAAACGCAAGATGTTGCTACAAACCTGCACTCAAATGGGCATCGCACCCTCACAAGCCATCGCCATGGGCGATGGCGCCAACGACTTGCCAATGATGGGCGTGGCAGGTTTGTCTGTGGCCTATCACGCCAAGCCCAAGGTGCGCGAGCAGGCCATGGTGGCCATTGAAGAAGGCGGCCTTGATCGCTTGCTGGAAGTTTTTGAAGGCCACAGTTAAGGTCAAGCGCTTATTGCATTCGCTTTGGCAAAACGCTTAAGCCAAGCGATTGACCTGCGGCACCCCCGCCTCCACCGAAAACTTGGCCAAGGTTTCAATTTTGGTTTTCTGTTGACGCACATCGTCAACCACCCTTAGCTCGGTTTGAATTTGCTTGGCCGTGAATTCCACCACGCCATAACCTTTGCGCTCGCTGTCGGCAAATATGAAGTGCGGATTTTCAGCCAAGCGAGCGGCCAACTTTGAATTGCCGGCAGACCGCGCCGTAATGCCAGCACCACAAAACTCCACCCCAATTTTGGCGCTGTCATCTTTGTAGGCATCGGCCATGACATGGCCCACCCAGTTTTCGTGCACATCGCCGCCAAGCAGAACCGGGTTTTTGAGTGCATGGTTTTGCATGGACTGCGTCATATTTTGGCGCGCAGCAGAATACCCATCCCACCCATCATTCCACAAAGAGTAACCCGCACCCAACTTGTAATCACGTCTGCCAAAAATAGTTTGTTGCGCGATGACATTCCAAGTGCGTGCATCACCTTTGGCATTGCCGAAGGATTGATCGAGCCACTGTGATTGCTGTGCCCCCAACAATGTTCGCTTGGGATTGAGCCATTCTTCGCATTGCGCCGTGTCAACCCAGCCTGAGCCATAAGCTTCATTTTTATTACACACTTGCCGGTCTCGGTATTGCCGGTCATCGAGCAAATAGATGTTGGCCAATTTGCCATAAGCCACTTGCCCATAAATTCGAAGTTCTGCGCCGCTGGCCAAGCCTTCAATGGACTTGGTTAAAGCACTGGCCCGCAATGGCATGTGTTCATAAAACGCTTGGTAAGCTCTGGCACGCTGTGCAGCAAAATCCAAACTGATGTTGCCGCTTTGGCCTCTTTGCAAACCAGCATAGTCATTGGAAACTTCATGGTCGTCCCAAGTGATGAGCCAAGGACATTGGGCATGCATGGCCTGCAAACCTTTTTCACTTCTGTGCAATGCATACCGGTCACGGTAATCGGACAGGCTGTTGACCCAGCCGCCCGAGGGCAAACGCACCGCATTGGCAGCACCGGCATATTCGTAAATGTAGTCACCCAAGAACAGCACCAGGTCTAAGTTTTCTTGGCACATGTGGTCATAGGCGCTGAAGTAGCCATGTTCCCAACGCTGGCATGAGGCATAGGCCACTCGAAGTTTTTGAACCATGGCTTCGGGGTGTGGCAGGGTTCTGGTTCTGCCCACCGTGCTTTGCGCATCGCCAATTTGAAAGCGATAGTAGTACCACCGATCGCTTTGCAGTTGGTCAAGTTCTAAATGCACAGAATGCGCCAATGCAGCCAGCGCCACCACTTGACCCGCGCGGCGATTGACTTTGAAGCTTTCATCGTCCGCCACTTCCCATTGAACAGACACATCGCTTGCGGCAAATTGCGAGTTGCCGCTGGTCGTATCTGGCATGAGTCGGGTCCACAAGACCACTGAATGGTGATTGGGCGATCCACTGGCCACACCCAATGTAAACGGGTTGTGCCTTAAAGGTGATTGCGCCATCGACAAACTGAAGGAAACAGGCGCAGAAGCCAAGGCCGCCCATTTCAAAATATCTCTGCGCGTATTGGACGTTGGTGTCAGTTGCGATTCTTTGTGCGGCGTTGTCATGTTGTTGCCAACCAATCTTGAAGCAAAGCTGTAAACATCTCGGGTTTGGCACTCATCACCCAATGGCCCGTGTCAAATTCTTCCACGCGTGAACCAGGATGTGCTGCTATTTTTGCAAGCCATTCAGGCGAATGAAACATGAATGGTTTGCGGCGGCCATAGACATACAACATGGGGCGGGCATTTGGCAAAAGCTTGAGCACATTGGCCGCCTTGTCAAAGCCGCCTAAAGCGCCCATCCACTTCATGGCGTAAGGAGAATTCATGCTGCTGTGCATGTCGGCCAGCGGACTGGGGCACCTCAAAGCTTGTGCCATGTAACGCGTCATGCGCTTGGCCAAGGCTCTGCCAGGCGATGCAAACCAGCGGGCTATTTGCCAAGCCACCGCCAACCAAATTTGATAGCTGAACACGCCCCATTTGGCTTTGGCCGTCCAAGACGAAAGAAGCGCCTGTGAGTTGTGATCACCCACATCAACGGCCACCATGCGCTTCACACGCTCTGGGTGTTGGGCTGCGTATTCATAACCAAACACACAGCCCCAGTCGTGCAAGACCAAGGTGACAGGTTTTTGAGGGCTGACAGCACTCAGTACTTCATCGATGAAGCTCACCATCTCCATCAATGATTTGGGTTGCATGGGCGCTTGCGCATCAAACGCGGGCAATGTAAAACGCACGCATTGGTGAGATGCACTCAGCGCTTCAACGGTGTCGTTCCAGAGGGCCAAGGTATCGGGCCAGCCATGCAACATGACCAGCGTTTCGGCGCCTTTTCCCTCAATTTGAATCTCAACGCCTTGAATCTTCATTGAGATCAAGCCGAGGCAGACACAGAGGCATCCATGGCTTGCTTCAAACGATCAACACCTTCCAAAATTTTGTCTTCACCCACCGTGGCAAAGCTAAAGCGCAAAGTGCTGTGATCGGGGTTTTGACAAAAGAACGGTGTACCTGGCACAAAAGCCACACCTTTTTCAATGGCCATTTTGGCAAATGCATTGCCATCTTTCACTTTGCCGCCTGCTCCCGTGAGGCTGGCCCACACAAACAAACCGCCTTGGGGTTGCACAAATGAAATGGCATCACCCAAATTTTGGCGAAGCGCATCGCACATGGTTTGCGCGCGCACGGCATACACCTGGCGCACTTTGTCTAAGGTGGCTGGCATGCGACCAGCCTTGAGGTATTGCGCAGCGGTGGCTTGCGCAAAGGTGCTGGTGTGTGCATCGCTGAATTGTTTGCACATGACGGCGCGGCTTAAAAGTTCGGGGGGTGCAATCATCCAACCCACACGCAAGCCTGGGCTTAAGACTTTTGACAAAGAACCACAATGCACCAACCAATCGCGACTGCCTGGCACTTGGTCACTCAAGGCCAGCAAACTGGGAGGCGGTGAATCTTTGAAATACAAATCGCCGTAAGGGTCGTCTTCCACCAACAGGGTTTCGTATTGGACCGCTAACTCGAGCAATTTTTTACGGCGCTCTAAGTTAAGCAAAGCACCGGTTGGGTTGCCAAAGGTGGGAATGACATACACAAATTTGGGGCGATGTTCGGCAATGAGTTTTTCGAGAACATCGGTGTTGACACCATGGCCATCGACTGGCGCAGAAATGAGCTCAGCACCGTAAAGTCTGAAGCACTGAATGGTGGCCAAAAATGTGGGGCCTTCCACAATGACTTTGTCACCAGGGCTGATCATGGTTTTGCCAATGAGGTCTAGCGCTTGCTGGCTGCCGGTGGTCACAATGAGTTGCTCAGCCGACAAGCCTTGCATGCCCTTCTGCCCCATGAAATGCGTCAACTGCGCGCGCAACGGGCCGTAACCCTCTGTGGCGCCATATTGAAGGGCTGCACCGGGTTCTTGGGACAGGGCCAAAGAAGAGGCTTCGCGAATGCCTTCGACGTCAAACATGGCGCTGTCGGGGAAGCCACCAGCAAAACTGATGATGCCGGGCCTGCCCAGAAGTTTGAACAACTCCCGAATGGCTGAAGTTTCGACATTGTTCAAACGATCTGCAAATTGCAAGGACATGGTGTATCTTCTCTCAAACACGGTTGGTCAATTCTCACATTTTCTCTCATGAACGCACACAACATCGAACTCTTTTTTCACACCCTGAAAGAAGCCAACCCCCTGCCCACCACCGAGTTAGCCTACACCTCGGTGTTTGAGCTTGTGACGGCGGTGCTGCTGTCAGCCCAGGCCACCGACGTGAGCGTGAACAAAGCCACCCGAAAACTTTTTCCGGTGGCCAACACCCCCGAGGCCATCTTGGCTTTAGGGCAAGAAGGGCTTGAGGGTTACCTCAAGACCATTGGGCTGTACCGAAACAAGGCCAGCAATTTGCTCAAAACCTGTCAAATTTTGAGAGACCAATACCAGGGTGTGGTGCCTCGCTCTCGGGAAGCGTTGGAGTCATTGCCGGGGGTCGGCCGCAAAACGGCCAATGTGGTCTTGAATGTGGCTTTTGGCGAACCCACCATGGCGGTCGACACGCACATCTTCAGATTAGGCAATCGCACGGGCCTTGGACCTGGCAAAAATCCACTCGAAGTCGAGTTGAAACTTTTAAAGCGAATTCCAGAAAAGTATTTGGTCGATGCGCACCACTGGCTCATTTTGCATGGCCGCTATGTCTGCCAAGCCCGCAAACCTTTGTGCCATCAGTGCGCTGTTGCGGCTTATTGCGATTTCAAACCTAAAACCACCAGCTGAATTCAAAAGATCACCTTGGCAAAGCCAACCAGCGCGTGACACCATCGTCTTGCCATTCACGCCACTGCAATCGATTTTGAAAAACAGCTGACAAGGCTTGGTGTGTGTCCTTGTCATTGGGAAATCCCGAGTGCACCCATCGGCCTTCCGACATCACCCAAACCCGATCGGCCTGCAATGCCAAATTAAGTTCGTGCAACACACTCACCACCGCAGCGCCCGTTTCGGTCAAGCAGCGGACCCACTCCAACCAATCGGCCTGATGCGGCACATCGACACCTGCTAAGGGCTCGTCCATGAGGTAAACCTGAGCTTGGACAGCCAATGCGCGCGCCAACAAAACACGTTGACGCTCACCGCCAGAGAGATGCCCCAAACTGCGCGTGCGCCAATCCCAGGCCTGCACAGTTTTCAAGGCCACTTCCACCACCGCATGATCTTTGGCACTGGGGGTTGAAAGCCATGACTGATGCGGCAAGCGGCCCAGCATGGCCACGTCGTAAACCGTCAGATCGTCTTGGCCCGCTTCAGCTTGACCCAACCAGGCCATTGTTTGCGCACGCTCGCGGCGGTGCCATGCAGCCCATGGCTTGCCTAACAAAATGACTTCACCTTCAGCAGGCGCTAAACCCGCCAAAGCTTTGAGCAAACTTGATTTGCCAGCGCCGTTTGGCCCCACCAAAGACACCCATTCACCCGCATGCAAACTGAGAGACACATTGTTGACCGCTGTGAATTCGTCGTGCATGACGGTGATGTTGTGGGCCGTTAATGCCAGTTGGTGCAGCGCGTTCATGTGCCGCCTCCTCTGCCACCTGCAGGTTTAGAAATCATGCCGCGCATCAAATACAACATGTAACCGCCCCCCAAAATGGCGGTCAACACGCCCACAGGCAATTCAAGGGGCGCCATCAATCCACGCGCCAACAAATCGGCACCGCCCAACAGCACAGCGCCCATGAGGCAAGACAAGCTGAGTGTTTTGCCATGCACGCCCTTCACGCGGGCTCTGACCAAATGCGGCGCTGCCAAGCCTACAAAAGCAATGAGCCCGGTTTGCGCGACAGCCGCTGCCGTGCACAAGGCCAGCACCGCCAACAACACCCATCGCAAAGACTTAACGGGCAAACCCAAACTGAGTGCGGTGAATTCACCCAAGGCCAAACCATCTAGCAAAGGACTGGCCGCCACCGACACACCCCAGGAAAGCACCAGCACACCCAGCATGAGCGCGCAAGCAGGCCAACTGACATAGGCCGTAGAGCCCAACATGAACGATTGCACCGAGCCTTGAATTTGCGGAAACATCACCAGCAGCAAAGAGGCAATGGCACCAAACACCACGCCCACCACCACACCGGCCAACAACAATCTGAGGGTGTGTTGAACACCCCAAGACAAGACCAAAGACAAAGCCACCGCCAACCATGCGCCCATGAAAGCCATGCCCGTGATACCGACACGAACGAACCAAGGAGAAACATCGAGTTGACTGAGCATGACCATGCCAATGGCCACGCCCAAACTGGCGCCTGAAGCGCTGCCCAACAAATACGGGTCGGCCAACGGGTTTCTAAACAGCCCTTGGGCCAAAGCGCCCGCCAAACCCAACAAGGCACCCGCCAAACAAGCTCCTAAGGTGCGTGGCAAGCGGATGTCGACAATCAAACTGGCATCGGCTTGAACCTGACCCCACGCCCAACCTTCACTGCCCACCAAGGCACCCGACATGACCAACAGCAAAAGCAAAAAGCCCAGCTGCCAAGCCAGCGTTGAAGCCGATGAAACTTTGCTGGCATTCATTCTGGGTAGATCCGTTTCAAACATGCCACCATCAACTCAGCGGCTTCTGGGATGCGAGGACCCGAACGCACAACGATGTCTGATTGGTCTGGCGTGAAGCTGCAAATTTTCTGCTGTTGAATGGATTCAATTCGATTCCAACCTGGCCTTGTCTTGAGGTCGGTGGCTGCACGCTCGCCCATGAAAATAATTTGGGGATTGGCTTTCACCACAAACTCAGGATTGACCTGGGGAAAAGATCCCATGGAAGGCGTGACCACATTGACCAAACCTAAACGCTTGAGTGTTTCACCAATGTAAGAGGCTTCTCCCGCTGCAAAATAACCACTGCCTGCTTCAAAATAAATGCGTGCGCCTTTGGCAGTCTTAGGCACACGGGCTGCAGCAACTTCTAATTTTTGCTGAATGCTTTGCCAAAGAAGTTCAGCGCGCTCTTTGGAATTTGGCAAATGCAATGCACCCGCAATTTGCTGAATCACCCGGTGCATGTCTTCTTGGCTTTGCGGCTCTAAAGCTACCACCTTGATGCCCATCGATTCCAAGCGCTGCGTGACGCGCGAAGAGCGCGCCAGCAACACCAAATCGGGTTTGAGTTTGACCAAGGCTTCAAGCTGTGTGTCGTCTAGGCCGCCCAATTTGGGCAAAGTCTTCACACGCTCTGGCCAGTTGCTGTATCGGTCAACACCCACCAGCAATTCGCAGGCTTTGAGTTCACACACAATTTCACCCAAGGAAGGCAACAAGGTGATGACACGTTGCGGCGCTTTTTCAATGACCACCACGCGGCCGCGGTCGTCGGTCAAGGTGAAGGGTGCTGTTGTATTTTGTGCCAACGCATTTGGCGAAAGCAGCAGCATGCCAGCAGAGCCGGCCCACATAGCCACCCCCGCCAACATCACTCGCACCAATTTCAGAGCACCCTTTTGCATTTGTGTCCTGTCAATCTCTTAGAACTTAGGCGTCCACTTCAAGCCAGCAAACAAGCCGCGCTTGGGCATGTTGTAGCCATAAATGCTTTGGTAGCTGGCATTGCCTGCATTTTCAATGCGCAAGTTCAGGCGCAACTCAGGTGTGAGTGCTTGGCTGGCGGTGAGATCTACAAGGCTGTAGGCTGACAAAGTTTTGCTTGCATCTGTGCGTTCGCCTGTGTAGCGCAAGTGAACACCGGCATCCCAATTGCCCAGCGTTTGAGTCAGGCCGGCTTGAACCAAAGTTTTGGCACGTCGCGCCAATGTCGAGTGCGTGATTTCATTTTGTGGATCTTGGGCAGTGGCACTCAAGCGCCATTGCTGCGGCGCCCATCCGGCCACCACCCATTGACCCGCCAAGGCCATTTCAAGGCCTTGGTTTTTGGCCTTGGCAATGTTGGTTCTGGTCCAGTTGGCATCGTTGTCAATCAAGTCGGTGTAGCGATTTTCAAAAGCGGTGATGCGCGCATTCCACGTGGCTTGTGTGTATTGCATGCCAAGCTCTTGTGACCGAGCTTGTTCGGGTCGCAGCTGGGCATTGCCACCCCATGGGTAGTACAAGTCATTGAAGGTAGGCGCCATGAAACCTGTCGAGGCACTGGCCTTCAAGCGCAACTCGGGCGTGAGGAAATAGGCATAGCCAGCATACCAAGTGTTGGCGTTGCCAAAATCAGAATACTGATCTTGCCGCACATTCAGTTGCCACTGCTGCTTTTCTACTTTGCCTTGATAACCCAAGCGCCATGAATTCACAGAACGTTCGGTGGGGTTGTACTCGGTATCGCTGGCGATTTTTTGGCGCGTGTTTTCATAACCCGATGTGATTGAATGATTGGGCCAGAGTGTCCACACTGCGCCAAGCGCAGAAGTTTTGGATTGGGAATTGACGTAATAAGGATAAGCCGTCAGGGCTGCATTCAGCTTGTCTTCCTGCTGACCCACCGATACATCCCATTGCAAATCTTTCGAAGCTTTGTAAGTGGCATTGAGCAAAGCACTGCGCAGGACGCTTTTGGATTCATCCACTTGATTGGCAGGGCCCCATTGGCTGTCGTATTGCACTGTGGCATGTGTTTCACGCAGCATCAGGCCCACGCGTCCCGATTCAAATTCTTGCGATACATTCACGGCATCTGATTGGCGTGTATAGCCATCACGATCAGGGTTGGTGTCAGGTCTTTGCAAAGGATTGAGGGCGTTGAAACCACGCGTCTGCACATGTTCAGTGGCAGCATTCAC
>CANFJC010000097.1 GCA_947447245.1 Comamonadaceae bacterium | reverse complement strand
GTTTCTGTTTCTGCAGATTTAGATCGAATGGAAATACGGGCACCAGCCACTGGACAGGTGGTTGGACTGACAGTGCAGTCTGTTGGCGCAGTGCTTCAAGCAGGCCAGAAATTGCTCGACATTGTGCCTGAAAATCAATCGCTGTTACTTGAGGCGCATATCCCCCCTCATTTGATCGATAAAGTGCAGTCCAATTTGCCCGCAGACATTCGGTTCAATTCATTTGCGCATTCTCCTCAACTGGTGGTTGAAGGGAAGGTCTTGTCTGTGTCAGGCGATCTGTTGAGCGACCCCCAAGCACCGCAGTTTATGTATTACTTGGCCAGAGTACAGGTTACGCCAGAAGGCATGAAGACCTTAGGCCAACGGCAGATGCAACCAGGGATGCCTGTCGAGATTGTGATCAAAACAGGTGCTAGATCGATGCTGACTTATTTGATGCATCCTTTTACGAAGCGAATGGCCGCTTCTTTGAAGGAGGAGTGATGAACTACAAGTTATCAATTGCCCGAATTTGGGCGCTTAGCATGGCTTGCGCTGCCTCTTTGGCATGTCAAGCGCAAACACCTGTTTTGAACTTGAAGCAAATTTACGAGGCTGCTTTGGAGCAAGATGCCAACATCAGGGCATCTCGCGCCGCAACTGATGCGGGGCGTGAAAGATTGCCGCAGGCCAAAGCGGGCTTGATGCCTCAAATTTCCGCCAGTGCAAGCAGGAACGACAATAATCTTTCTAGCACTTCACCCAACCTGTTAGGTAAGCCTGTAACGACCACTGACCAATACTTCAGTGACAACCGTTCGGTGCAATTGCGGCAGCCAATCATGAACATGCAACGCTGGTTGCAGTTTGAACAAGCTAAATCCATTGTTGAAGAAGCGGAAGCGAATTTAGACAAAGATTTGCAAAATTTGGTCGTGCGCGTGGCGGGTTCTTATTTCGAGGCATTGTTGGCTGATGAACAACTTGAATTGGTCTTAGCTCAAAAGACCACCTATTCAAGCATGTTAGATGCGGCCCAAAAGGCCATTCTGGCGGGTTCAGGCACTCGAACTGACATCGACGATGCAAGGTCTCGTTTGGACATGGCAATTGCTCAAGAATTGGAGGCAAGGCAAAACCAAGATTTAACCAAGCGTCAATTACAAGTGTTGATTAACCAGCCCGTGGCTAAGTTGTCGGCTTTGAATGTTGGCGCTTTGAAATTGACTTTGCCAGAGCCTGCAAACATAGATCTTTGGACTCAAAAAGCTGAAGATACTAGCCCTGAAATCAAGGCCTTGCAAGCCAGGCTGGCGTCAAGTAAACGCGAAGTGAGTAAAGCGCAGGCTGGGCACTTGCCCACATTGGACGCTGTTGCGCAATGGTCAAACAGCGGCAGTGAAAATATCACACGCATCAACTCTCGATATGAAAGCAAATCGGTGGGTGTTCAATTGAACATTCCCCTGTACTCGGGGGGCTATGTCAATTCAACAATTCGCCAGGCCGTGGCTGAACAAATGCGGGCCGAAGAAACGCTAGAGGCATTGCGCCGTGATTTGGGTGTGCGTGTTCACAAAGAGTTTCGCGGCATGACAGAAGGTGTGCTGAGAGTACGCGCTTTGGAGCAAGCGGTTCGGTCGGCAGAACAAATGTTGAAGTCAACGCAAATGTCACTGAAGGCTGGAACGCGCACTCAGCTTGATGTCCTGAATGCACAGCAACAATACACGCTGGCTTTAAGAGATTTGGCGCAGGCGCGATTTGTCTACCTCATGTCAAAGGTTAAGTTAGCCGCTTTGGTTGGAGATGATGCGCAAGCCTCTGTGGAGGAAGTGAACGCTGCTTTGTCTGGGCAATGAGATTACAGACTCATCAGCCATTCAACTGCCAAAAACAACATACTCCAATCCAGTCTGCGCAACGCCCACCAATTCCAAATTGATCTGACTTTCTAGATCAATGTTGAGTGCGGCGTTCATCAAGTACGGCTTGTCGTATTGAACAGACATGACGGCCAATTGTGTTTGGCTCATGCCCTTGAGCAAGTTGCTCACCACTTGAGCCTCAGCTTGCGATGGCGATTTTCCGTAAAGCCCTTTGTAAAGCAAATCAATGAAGGCTGACTGTGATGGCGCTGCGCCCAAACGGATGGCAAGGCCCAGCTCCATCAAACGAGAAAAGTCGTAGCTCAACTCATCCATGTAGTAAAGCGCAATGCCAGCAATGACTTTGTCTTTCAACATGCTGGACCCAAAGGTCAAGGCCAAAGTTTTGGCAACAATGCCTGCGTTGCCTTCAATGTCAAGCGCCACTGATGTGTCTGCAAAATGAATTCTTTCGATGTTCATCAAGGTGTCGCTGCCAAGCACAAAGGCTTTGTCTTCACACACCCAGTCGCCCGTCCACTCAGATTTATAGAGCTGGTAGGTCGATTTGGCTTCTTTGTAGCGCACTTCATCAAAGCCCTCTCGGCCATCGATCAGGTCATTGCCTGTCCCCGGCGTGAACTTGTTGTTTTGTGCGTTGCCTTTCAAAACATCATCGCTATTGGTACCAATGACCTCTTCGATGTAAGTGCCCGAGCTGATGATCAAATTATTTTGCGCGGGCACTCCGTCTGACGTCATGCCCACGGAGCTGATGGCTGAGGGCCTCAAATCGACCCGTGCGCCAAAGGACAAAGAGGATAAATCGAGCGTGTCAAAGCCTTTGGCGTCGTCGATGGTAGAGATTGACAAGCCCGCGCTGTCTTCCAGTTTGTAAAGACTGGAGGCCGCACTTTCTGCCTCTTGAAGGTACAGCTTTTTGAGCGCTTGAATGTCCAACAGGCCAAACCATGTTTGCCACAAGCCACTTGCTGATGCTTTATCGGCCATGACTGTGTATGCAGGGTCTTGCCATTTGGGCAGCAGCACAGGGCGAACTGAAGCATCGTCAGTCAGCAGCGGGTGCGACAAGCCAAGTGCGTGGCCAATTTCGTGCAGCAACACTTGATAGCCTTCTTGCCCCGGCGCAAGTTTATAGGTGGTTTCAATGTCCAATAAAACATCGCCTGCCTTGTCGTCTGTAACAGCGCCGGGAATGAAACTCAATCCCCTGGTGCTCGCTTGCTGACTGGCGCCAAAGCGAAGTTGTCCAAAGTTTGATCCTGACTCGGCGACTTCTAAAAACCGAATGCCAATTTGCTCGCTCAGTTTTTGAAGGATGCCTCTGACAGCCGATTGATAGCTGGCAGAAGCGGGCACAAAGCCACTGAGGCCCTGGGATGCTGCATAAGAGGGTTGCGACAACATGAAGCTGTAGCTAAGGGTCTGGTTCAAGCCCAAAGCATTTGCTTTCCAGCCATGCGTCAAGGACTCGATCAAGGTTTGCTCACCAATCAAATTAAAATCAATCAGATCTTGAGGGCTGTAACGCTCTGAGGGTAAGTCAGGTCGATTGAACTCGAACGTTTCTATCGACACAAAAGTGGCTTTGTAGCCATTTCTCTCAAAGACAACTGTGCTGCCGTCAGCGTTGACAGTAATTTTGTAATCACTGATGTTTTGCTGCCAAAAGCCAACAAGATCACTTCCACCTCGGCCATCAACGAACACGTTGCCAGGTTGGTTAAAGTTACCCACATAGAATCGATTTTCAAACTGGTCGCCAAGTGCAATGTCCCCACTGCGATTACCCCCTCCAAGATCAACTGATCTGATGCCAATCAGGGTGTCTCGGGTACCCCATCCATCCAGTGCAAAGCCCAGTGCTAGATCGACGTACACAGCGTTGGGAGAGTCCCAATATCCCACATGACCACCCCACCTGCCATCGTCTGACACGGTAGAGATAAGCTTGTCATTGCCTTTGCCGCCAATGAGTGCGCCGTTTTGATTGACCTTTAATTCATCATCGCCATCTAAGCCGTAAATGTTGTCCCAATTTGCGCCTTGAACGTGCTCGTATTTGTCGTTGCCGTTGGTGAGTCGAATGTCAGCCATTGATATACCCCACCGTCTTCTTAGCAAAATTCTTCAAGTTGGGCATGACGGTGGTGAGTTGGTTGACCGGCAAACCAAGCCACACCAGCATGTCAGCCGCCACCTGATCCGATGACAGTTGCGGCACCCAATAGCCACGCTTTTGGTTGTGCGCATCGTCTGGGCCACCCAAGATCAATCTGGGGAAAGCATTTCCATACAACTGTCCGCCTTGCACCGAGTTGCCCATGACCATCCAGTGGCTGCCCCATGCATGGTCAGAGCCGTTGCCTGCAGCAGGGTCTAGCGTGCGGCCAAACTCGCTGGTCACCAAAACCGCCACTTGATCGCCCAGACCTGCTGCGTTGATGGCTTGATCAAATGCCACCAAGGCATTGGCCAATTGCGCCAGCTGGCTGTCTTGGTTCATGCGCCCGCTTTGGTCGTTGCTGTTGCGTTGGTTGGAGTGCGTGTCAAATTGCCCCCATTCCACGGCATAAATTTGACTGCTTGCGCCTGCCGCTTTGTAAAAGGGCATGACACGCGCTGCAAAACGAAGCCTTCTTGCCAGGTCATTGTTTTCAAAATTGCCTGCGGGGTTGGTGGTGGTGCTTTCTGCTTTCACCAACTCCACAGAATCTAAAAAATTGGCACGAAAGGTTCTGGCGTATTCACTTTCAACATTCGTGGACGACTGCAATCTTGTTAAAGACTCCATGATTTGCGTCCACTCGCTGTTTTTATCCGCCAAGTTAGCATGCCCCAGGTTTGTTGAGAAATTAGATTCAGCATTCAAAATTCGGCTGCGTTGTCCCAATACCAAGGTTGAGGCACCTGAGTCAATCGAGATAAGGGGTGCTTTCATGGGGCGATTGCCGCTCATGGCTTCAATGGCCCGGCCGCCCCAGCCACTGGGGTCTTGATCACCCATCCAACCCAGCACCAGGTGTGTTTGCTCTGGGTGTGAATACAAAAACGGTGGCAAACTTGCTGTGCCATTGAGCACTTCACTGGCAGTCGTGGGTTTGATTAGAGGGCCGGCATTGGCAATGAAGCCCAGCTTGCGTTGGTTAAACAAGGGAACCAAGGCAGACATAGCCCGATTCAAGCCCATGGTGTGGCCAAAAAATTGACTGGACAAATTGACCAAATCGTCTTTTCTGAGGGCAATGCTAGGACGTGATTTTTGGTAGTCGGTGTAGGCAGCGTCGGTGGGGACCAACAGGTCGTTGCCATCGTTACCACCATTCAGATGGATAACCACCAAAGCTTTGTAAGCAGCCGAGCTTGCAGACGATGAATCTAGGCTGAGCATGCTCAAGCCTGCACCTAGGCCCACAGCCCCAGTGGCCGACAACATTTTTAAGAGTTCACGGCGATGGGTCATTTGATCACTCCAAATGTAGGCGTGGTGGAAAGAGTTTCTATCAGCATGGCAACTTTTCGGAGGTGCGATTCATTCAATAAGGCACTGCCTAGCAAATTCAAAGCACCTTCACGCAGTGGCGCGGGCAGGGCGCCTTTGAAATAGCGTGTGCTGATCAATTGCACCAACTCCTCTGGTGAGCGCTCGGATGCTTTGATGAATACATCAATGTCGCAACCTGCATTGGTGAAATTGGAGGTCATCTCTAAATGCCAATTCAAGCCGCCAGCCCTGTCTCTAAAGGCCCTGGTATTTAGCAGTTTTTGCTCAGGTGCGGGCGTTAAGCTTTCTGGCGCTTTGTGATCGGGCGGGTAATAACCAAAAACACTAGGGGCATCAAAAATTCTTTGCTCTCCATTCAGAAAGGGACTGTTCACGTTGTTTCTGTCTCGCACTGCCGCAGTGCAATTCATGCCCCTTAACAAGTTAATGTGATGAAGCAACGGCTCTTTGATTTTTCCAACGATCGGTTTTTGATTGGTGGGTGAATCGCCGGCCCTGGCTTCAGGGTCAAGCAATATGGCTTTTGCAACCTGTCCTAAATTGCCACCGCTGCTTACAAAAACTTTCGAAACCCTTGTCATGTATTCGGGTGATGGGTTGCTTGTGACCAAACTTTGAATCAATCTTCTAGATACAAATGGCGCTGTATTGGGATGAGTGGCCAAAATTGAAATCAAACTTTCTAGATCTTTTTCAATGGTTTGACCGGCCGGAATTGTTTTCCCCAATACTTTCTTTTGTTCAACACTGTGGGCGCCAGACCAAGTTTTCGGACGCATGGGCACTCCAAAATTCCCCCAATTTTGTTGAGGTAAATTTTGCTCATGCGCTGTTTCCCAGCCGCTTAGAGCTTTTGTGGCTTCAATCACATCTTGCTGAGTGTATGTTTCAAGCGGCTTGCCTGTTGCGTCTCTCTGAACTGTTCCGTCTTGGTTGAGTAGTACCAGACCTACCGTAAAAAGCTGCATTAACTCGCGCGCATAGTTTTCGTTTGGGCTGTTGGCGACGTTTTGATCATTGTTCAAAAAGGTGCCCATGATGGGACTCAAAGAAACAGCCCTGATGAGGTCAGAAAATGACCCGAGCGCATTTTTTTGAATGGTGTTCATGTATTCAACACGCCCGTATGGATTTCCATTTGCCACAATGAAGTTAAACAGGGCCCAAGTCATTCGCTGCCTGAGTTGGTCTTCACCGCCCAAAGCCAAGTCCATGAATCTGAGCTGAATCCAGCCGTGTGCCAAGTCGCGTGCAGCTTGGTTTTCGTCTGCAAAATCAATGACGTAATTTGGTGCCCGTAAAATAGAAGCCGGAACAGACAACTGACGATCAATCCATGCTGCTGTCCCCAGTTTTTGAACCTCTATCACAGAGGCTGAATTGGGGCCCCAACTGGCTTGTTCTAGGAGCCTAGAGGCAGCGTAATAGTTCGCATTTTTAGGGGCCGAGTCAGTCACAAGGACTTGCCCCTCAGATGCAACAAAACTGGGTGCTTGTGCTTGCTTGTTAGAGTCTCCACAGGCTGATAAGAGTGACACCAGCACTGCCAGAGCTAAGCACTTTTTCATGGAAATTCCTTATAGAATGTTTAATCAATTATATTTAATTGAGAAGATCACTAAAGTAACAACAATCGCTTTGTTGTTAATTCATTCAAAGCACTTGGTTTCTTAACTTGAAAAATCCCAATCCAATTCTTGGCAAGCTTCACAACCAAACCAGAGAAGTATTGGTGGGAACTGCTGACGACGACACGATTTACCCGGGTGGAGGGTGGGACATCGTGGAGGGCGGAAAAGGTGTAGACACGGTCGTCATCATAGGGCGATCTAGCCAATTCAAGCTTGTACTTGAAAACGGTGTGACTTACATTGATGCGTTGTCTGGCGCAAGCGCCATGACCGAGCGCGCTCAATTGGTCAATGTTGAGTTTATTCAATTTCTGGACAAAACTGTCAGTTTGGTGGTCAATGACATTTTTATTGGCGAGCCTGGCATTGATTTTTTTGACGGCGGCCTAGGCTCTGACACGGTGGTTTACTCTGGCCCTTCAGAACAATATACCGTGAACAAAAGCGGCAACCGATTCATTGTCAGCGAACCAACAGGTTTAGACGGAACGGATTACCTCACCAGCGTTGAGCGTTTGCACTTCAAAAATTCAAAATTGGCGCTTGATGTGGCAGATGGTCCTTTAGCAGATGGTGCCAAACTCATTGGGGCGCTGTTAGGTCCCACTTTCATCAAAGACAAGGCCATTGCTGGCATTGTGATTGGCTTGATGGAGCAAAACTACGCACCAGAATTCGTGGCCAGTTTGGGTTTGGCTACCCCCTTGTACCTCAGCATGGCAGGCTCATCTAGCAACGCAGATTTTGTTAAGCATGTGTTCAATAACGTAGTGGGGCGCCCGCCCTTAATTCAGGAATTGAACGAGTTTGTTGGAATGCTAGAAAATGGATCGACCAATCAGGCATCACTTGCCGTCATGGCAGCGAACACAGATCTCAATGCCGCACGCATTGATTTGATGGGTTTGATTCAGCACGGTTGGGAATTTATCTGATTTGTGTGGGTGGGGCAACTTGATCGAAAATATTTAGCTGGGAGTTTGAAGCACTCTTGATATTTCAGCAAACCCTGCGCCACGCTCATGCTCAGCAATGTATTTCGGCAGATGCTTGAGTTCTTTCTCAAAGCGTTTGATGTTGGCCACGCCCACGCTGTGCGTGAAATTTTCAAACATCACTTGGTCATTTGTAGAGTCGCCCACATAAACCCATTGGTCGATTTCATGTTTTAAATTTCGGCCAGTGAGTTCTTTCAGAATCCACTGCGCGCCATGCCATTTGTCGTGATCACCAAACCATGCGTTGATGTGGATGCTGCTGATGGTGGCGGTCATGCCTTCTTGTTGGAGCAGTCGGACCACCTGTTGAATTTGTTCTTGAGTGAGGTGATGAAACTCGCTGTGGTCAATCGCGATGTCAGTTTCGCGGCCGGGGGAATCTTGGGCCATGGCTGTGCCTGGAATTTCTTTCAGCACTCGCTGTGCGATACCTTGCATTTGCTGATAGTTGCGGGTGCGTGTCGCTAAATCTTGTTGGTAGATTTTGGTAACTTGCTTTGTTTGCGTGTTGTGCACCAAAGCGACTGCGCCGTTCTCGGCCACCATGGCGTTCACTGGCCAATTGCCTGCAAAGGGGATGCTCCAACCTACAGGCCTGCCCGTGATGGGAATCACCATGAGTCCATTGGCTTTTAAGCTTTGCAGCGCTTGAAGCGCATCGGGCGTGATGGCGCCTTCGGTGGTGAGAGTGTCGTCAATGTCCGTGAACACGCCCACGATTTTTTCGCGAGCACTTTGGGGCCAAGACGACAGGGGTTTCATGCAAATTTGATGGAAGATCTTCTGAACTTAAGTTGTCAATTATCTTTGCCGTTGACACCGATGGTAGCTCAAGCAATGCACATTATCATGTGATTCACATTTCAGAAATTAATGCCAACTGATATTCTTCAGCGCATGCCTGAAAATTGCTGCCAATGATTCTTGAAAAGTTGAATGATGAATAAGACTAAATTGAATGGCTTTGGCTTCATGCTCTTTGTGACTGGCTTGATGGTTTTTTCAACGGCACAAGCACAAGTGCTCAAGCTAAGAGCAGACGGGCCCGATGCCAAAGAGTTGGGGCAAGAGCAGGGCTACAAGGCTTGTGTTCAAGCCTTAAGCAGACCCGAGTGCCGCGTGGGTGCGTGGTCTGCACCTGCGCCCAGTTTTTCCAACGCCATTGTGAAGCCATCAAGCAATACATGGCCATTGCCCGATCACGAGCAAGCCCCCAACATTTCTTGGAAGTGGGGCTTGTTTTCTAAAAGCGTCGAAGACTTTATGGACGCGACTCAAACCACAGGCTTGCTCATCCTTCAAAACGGCAAAGTGGTGGCTGAGCGTTATCAATACGATCGCAAGCCGGGCATGCCCATGCGCTCTTTTTCAATGGCTAAAACTTTCACAGCCATGCTGGTGGGCATCGCTC
>CANFJC010000096.1 GCA_947447245.1 Comamonadaceae bacterium | reverse complement strand
GGGTGACTTCATCAATTGGGCTAAAAAGAATGGTTGCCCCGTGGGGCCAGGACGAGGTTCCGGTGCGGGTTCTTTGGTTGCGTATTCTTTGAAAATTACCGATCTCGATCCGCTGCAATACAACTTGCTGTTTGAACGCTTCTTAAATCCTGAGCGGGTG
Source organism: Comamonadaceae bacterium (assembly GCA_947447245.1). Taxonomy (GTDB): domain Bacteria; phylum Pseudomonadota; class Gammaproteobacteria; order Burkholderiales; family Burkholderiaceae_C; genus Limnohabitans_A. The sequence continues at coordinate 9,259 of CANFJC010000096.1, read as the reverse complement.
TCCATGCCCGACTTTGACATTGACTTTTGCCAGGCCAATCGCGATCGCGTGATTGACTATGTCAAAGACAAGTACGGCCGTGATGCGGTCAGTCAAATTGTCACCTTCGGCACCATGGCGGCGCGTGCCGCCATACGCGACGTGGGCCGTGTGCTCGACATGAGCTACATGTTCTGCGATGGCATCAGCAAGCTCATTCCCAACAAGCCAGGCCAGCACATCACCATCGATGGCGCCATCAAGGCTGAACCGATCTTGGCAGAGAGGTTGGCAAAAGAAGACGAAGTCAAAACCTTGTTGGCACTAGCACAAAAACTCGAAGGCATGACCCGCAATGTGGGCATGCATGCTGGCGGCGTATTGATTGCGCCTGGCAAGCTCACAGACTTTTGTCCTTTGTACCAACAACCAGGCAGCACATCGGCAGTCAGCCAATACGACAAAGACGACGTTGAAGCCATTGGCTTGGTGAAGTTTGACTTCTTGGGCTTGGCCACCTTGACCATTTTGGAGTTGGCACGCGAGATGATCGTGAAGCGCCATCAAGGCCAAGAGAATTTTGCGTTTGAGAATATCAAGCTAGACGATGTAGCCACCTACAAGCTGTTTGCTGATGGCCGCACCGAATCTGTGTTCCAGTTTGAAAGTCGCGGCATGCAGGGCATGTTGAAGGACGCACGGCCATCACGCTTGGAAGATTTGATTGCCCTCAACGCTTTGTACCGTCCGGGCCCTATGGATTTGATTCCAAGTTTTGTAGCGCGTAAACACGGCCGAGAAGTGGTGGAGTATCCGCACCCCCTGGTCGAGAAAGTGCTGTCTGAAACCTACGGCATCATGGTCTACCAAGAGCAGGTCATGCAAACTGCGCAGGTCTTGGGTGGCTACAGTTTGGGCGGCGCCGATTTGCTGCGCCGCGCCATGGGCAAGAAAAAAGCCGAAGAGATGGCCGAGCACCGCGAGATTTTCCGCAAGGGCGCTGGCGTCAATGGTTTGAGCGAAGAAAAGGCCGACGAAGTTTTTGACTTGATGGAAAAGTTTGCGGGTTATGGGTTCAACAAATCACACGCCGCAGCTTATTCCTTGTTGGCGTACCACACTGGTTGGCTGAAGGTTCATTTCACGGCGGAGTTTTTCTGCGCCAACATGACCATTGAAATGGACGATACCGACAAACTCAAGGTCTTGTTTGAAGATGCTTTGAAGTTTGGCATGAGCTTCGATCCACCCGATGTCAATCGCGGTACACACCGCTTTGAGCCGGTGTCCGATAAAGTCATTCGCTATGGTTTGGGTGCCATCAAGGGCACAGGCCAACAAGCGATCGATGCCATTGTGAAAGCGCGCGAAGAGGGTGGTCCTTTCACCAGCCTGTTCGATTTCTGTGTCCGCGTTGACCGAAGCCGTTTGAACAAGCGCACAGTTGAGGCCTTGGTCAAGGCTGGCGCCTTTGATTCTTTGCAACGCAATCGCGCTTCATTGGCGGCTTCCATAGACCGCGCATTTGATTTTTCAACGGCCACTGCCGCCAATGCCAATCAGGGCGGCTTGTTTGACATGATGGGCGATGATGCCCATGGTTCCAGCACGCAAGAACCTGAGTTGGTGGACATGCTGCCTTGGGGTGTGAAAGAGCAGCTCACCAATGAAAAAACGGCCCTTGGCTTTTACTTGTCGGGCCATTTGTTTGACGCGGTGGAGCGCGAGGTTCGTTTGTTTGCCAAACGTAAAATTGACGACCTGATTGACAGCCGAGAGCCACAATTGTTGGCCGGCATTGTGAGCGACTTGCGCATCATCAATGGCCAACGCGGCAAGCTGGCCATTTTTAAATTGGACGACAAGAGTGCCGTCATGGAAGCCACAGCCGACGAAGCCATGATCAATGCCAACCGCCATTTGCTCAAAGACGATGAGTTGGTCATTGTGATGGCCAAGATGCAAGCCGATCGTTTCTCTGGCGGCTATCGTTTGTCGATTCAACAAGTGTGGGATTTACCCTCGGCGCGTTGTCGCTTTGGCAAATTCTTGCGCGTGTCTGTGAATGGCCGTGCCCCGGAAGTAGCGCGTTTAGTGAAAGACTTTCCGCCCCAACGCGAAATGACAGAGCAGGGCGAGTTGTTGAGGGGTTTGCCAGTGCGCTTGAAGTTGGAGCGCCGGGGCGACACCGTGGCTGCAGCGGCTGAACTGCTACTCGGCGAACAAGCCAAATTCTTCCCAAGCGATGCAGCGCTCTCAAGCTGGATTGCCCAAGCCGATCAGGGCAAAGCCGAAATCGTCTACGAAATTTAATTGGGTTCAGAGGCAAATAAATGGGGTCAGATCAACATTAATTTCCAATAAATAGAGGGTCAGAGGCAAAGGGGGCTTCCTCATGCTGTAGTACCAGAAATCGTCAGCCCCCTTTGCATCTGACCCTCTACTTATTGACCAAATTAATGTTGATCTGACCCCATTTATTTGCCTCTGAACCCAATTAAATCAATCTTTGGGACGGAAGCTAATTTCCAAAACAGGTGGTACTCGGCCGTCTTCATCTCGGGGGAGGGTGGCGGTTTTGTCGATGGCTTTGAGGACCGCCTCGTCCCATGCTTTGTTGCCACTGCTCGACAAAAGCTTGCGGCTGATGATGGTGCCATCTGGCGAGGTGCGAACTTCAACTTCGGCTTTGGGGTTGCCTGCAACGTCTTCAGTGAAAGTGATGTTGGGCTTGATGCGAGCGCGAATGCGGCCTGCATAGCTGGGTGATGGGCCAGACGATTTCAAGGCGGTGCCTTTTGAGTTTTCATCACCAGAAGCACCGGCCATGCCTTGCATGCGCTTTAAGTTTTCATTGCGAAGCGCATCGGCTCGCTTTTCTTCGGCGGCGGCTTTCTTGGCATCCTCTTTGGCTTTGGCCGCAGCGACTTCCTTCTTCAAAGCTTCTTCTTTTTTCTTCTTCTCAAGCTCCTTGGCTTTTTCTTTTTCTTTCTCTTTGGCCTTCTCTTTTTCCTTTTCTTTGTCTAACTTTTCTTTCTCGAGCTTGTCTTTTTCAAGCTTCTTTTTCTTTTCTAAGTCGGCTTCTTTCTTCTCTTGAAGCTTCTTCTCTTTTTCTTTTTTCAGTGCAATGTCAGCACCTTCTCGCTCGGCCGCGGCGTTGACTTTGGGTGGCGCAGGGGGTGTAGGCTTGGGCTCTGGTTTGGGTTCGGGTTCGGGTTTAGGCTCTACCGCCTTCACAGGTTCTGGTGGCTGCACAGGCTGGGGTGGCGTTTGCTCTGGCTCATTGGCCGCAGGGGCAGCCTCAATAGGTACGGCAGACCACAACTCTGCCGATGCTGACAAAGTGTTGGGTTTGGTTTTCCACTGCACACCCCAGGTGAGTGCAAGCAATAAGAGAAAGTGCATGAACAAGGCAAACGACATGGAACGTCCCCATCCACCTGTCGGTGGTGGCGCAAATTCCATGTGAGTGTTGGCGTTCATGTGTTGAAGAAAATCAAGTCAGAGGACCTAGGGAAATTAGAAGTGATGTGATTCAGATCAGTGCGCATGAGCAACTTATCAAGGTGCAAGCTGCACTGAAAGACCGACCCGTTGTATGCCTGAACGCTGCAAGGTGTCCATGACCTTGACCACCGTTTCATATTTCACATTTCGATCGGCACTGATGACGACCGCAGAATTTTTTTGACCTGTTTGCGCCATTTGCACTGTGTTGGCCAAATTGTCAAAGTTAATTTTTGAGGTTTTGTTGTCGTTCACCATTTCAAGACTTTCGTCTTTCTGAACCACAATTTGAATCACTTGATCTGGCTGCTTGGCAGCTTTGCCCACACTGGGCAAGTCAATCACGCTGGGTGTGATCATGGGTGCAGTGACCATGAAAATGATGAGCAGCACCAACATCACATCGATGAAGGGCACCATGTTGATTTCATTGATGGTGCGACGACCGCGGCCGCGAGAGGAAACAGCAGGCATGTGGGTGCTCCCTGAAAATCAGTGACCTGAAGCTGAAAAGCCAGTGCTGGCAGGGTTGACGCCACCGGAGCCTGCCGAGCCGCCTAAGCTTCTTTGCAAAATATTGGAAAACTCTTCGATGAATGTTTCCAATTTGATGGCCACGCGGTCAATGTCGCGTGCAAACCGGTTGTAAGCCACCACGGCTGGAATGGCTGCAAACAGGCCGATCGCAGTGGCCACCAAAGCCTCTGCAATACCCGGTGCCACGGTCGCCAAGGTCACTTGTTGCATGCTGGCCAAGCCGGTGAATGCGTGCATGATGCCCCACACGGTCCCAAACAAACCGACATAGGGCGAAACAGAGCCGACAGAGGCCAGGAACGACAACTGTGCCTCTGCCACATCCATCTCGCGCTGGAAACTGGCGCGCATGGCGCGACGCGCACCATCTAACAGAGTGCCTGTATCGGAAATTCGACGTTCGCGCAGTTTTTGATACTCGCGCATGCCACTTGCAAAAATGCGCTCCATCGGCCCAGACAATTTTGAGTTCTGAACTGCGGCAGAAAACAAATCATTCAAACTGATGCCAGACCAAAACTGCTGCTCAAACTCTTCATTCAAAGTTTGAATGCGTTTGATGGCGGTGAGCTTGCTCACAATGGCTGCCCAGCTGGCAATTGAAATGGCCATCAAAATGACCATGACCAGTTGCACCACAAAGCTGGCATGCAACACAAGTTGAATGATGGACATGTCTTGGTTCATTGAAGTGCTTCCAAAATTTTGACCGGAATTCGGCCAGGTTTGAGGGTTTGGCTGTCGACCCAGCCAATTCGGATCGTGCATTCAGCCAGCAGTTTTCGTTCACCGTCTGTCGTCAGCCACGCTTGTTGTGTCAGTACCAAGCTGGCACGGCCAGCTTCAGAAGTTTGAGCCGTGACTTCTAGCAAATCGTCTAAGCGAGCGGGTGAGTAATACTTGATTTGAGTCTCACTCACCACAAACATACCGCCGCACTCATCTTTCAATGAGTGTTGCTCAATGCCCAGGGAACGCAGCCATTCGGTGCGAGCTCGTTCAAAAAATTTCAAATAGTTGGCGTAGAAAACAATGCCACCTGCATCGGTGTCTTCCCAGTAAATTCGGATGGGAAATTGGTAGACGGCTTTCATGCGCGTGCGCGGCCAGCCTCGCGGTCGGCTTGAACTTCGTGGGCTCGCAGTTGAGGCGCTAGGCCTTCCAAAACAGCGTTCACATATTTGTGGCCATCGGTGCCACCAAATTCCTTGGCCAATTCAATGCACTCATTCAAGCTGACACGCCAAGGCACATCGAGACAATGTTTCATCTCGAAAACGCCAATCCACATGACGGCGCGTTCGACGGGAGAAATTTCAGCCATGCTGCGATCGAGCAAAGGCAAAATGAGTTTGTCTAAGTCGGCAGCTTGCTCTGAGCAGCCATACAAAAGCGCATCATAATGTGCTGAATCGGCTTTGTGAAAGCCAGACAAATCGCGGGTAAACAAATCGATGTCTGATGCTTCATTTTTGCCCACTAAAACTTGGTACAAGGCTTGCAATGCAAACTCACGAGCGCGACTGCGGGCAGACTTGCTGGCAGATTTACCTGGTTTGCGAGCCGCTGGCTTGCTGCTTTTTTCAGGCAACTCGCTCATGCCAATTCCTCATCGTCCAAATCCTCAAGGCCTAAAGACAAGTCTTCCATCAGCATGGCCATTTCAACAGCCACCCGAGCAGCATCACGGCCTTTTTCGCTTTGACGGGCCACAGCTTGTTCTAAATTCTCGGTCGTCAGAATGGCGTTGGCAATGGGCACGTTGTAATCAAGCGAAATGCGGCTGACGCCTGCGCCCGATTCATTGGCCACCAATTCGAAGTGGTAGGTTTCGCCGCGAATGATGCAACCCAAAGCCACCAGGGCGTCGTATTCACCGCGCTCAGCCATGGCTTGCAATGCAATGGGCACTTCCAATGCACCGGGCACCAACACATGGTCGATGTCATGAACGCCCAGTGCTTCTAATTCTTGAATGCAAGCCACTGCCAAAGCATTGGTGATGTCTTCGTTGAAGCGTGCTTGCACGATACCGATGTGCAAGCCCAAACCGTCTAACTCTTGTTCAATGCCTTTGTCTGCGCCTTGCATATTCATTCCTTAGGGATGTAACCAGTGACTTCAACGCCATAACCCGCCATGCTGGGCATGCGTCGGGGTTGGCCCATGAGCTTCATTTTTTGAACACCACACTCGCGGACAATTTGCACGCCCACGCCGTAGGTGCGCAAATCCATTTTGCTTTTGTTGGGTGCTTGAGCCGAGCGTGCGCGGCCTTCAAACTGAGCGAGCAATTGCTCTGCACTTTCGCCGCAATTGAGCAGCACCGCAACACCGTGGCCTTGCTTGTTGATGTAGTTCAAGCTGTTTTCCAAGCTCCATGAATGCATGCTGCGGCCCACTTCAAGCACATCAAAGACTGACAAGGGCTCATGCACGCGAACGGGCACTTCGGCATCTGCATGCCATTTGCCCTTGACCAGAGCCAAGTGCAAAGATTGACTGGGCTTGTCTTTGAACGCATGGGCGGTGAATTCACCATGTGCAGTTTGCAACACGCGCGTGCCAACTTTTTCAACCAAAGACTCGGTGCGATTGCGGTATTCAATCAGGTCGGCAATGGTGCCAATTTTGAGGCCGTGCTCAGCTGCAAAAATTTGCAAATCGGGCAGACGCGCCATGGTGCCATCGTCTTTCATGATTTCGCAAATCACAGAAGATGGACTGCAGCCAGCCAGAGTGCCCAAGTCGCAACCTGCTTCTGTATGACCAGCACGCATCAGCACACCGCCCTCTACGGCTTGCAAGGGGAAGATGTGGCCCGGTTGAACCAAGTCATTGGCGGTGGCCTTGGCGGCCACAGCAGCTTTCACTGTCAATGCGCGGTCCGCGGCAGAAATGCCCGTGGTCACACCTTCGGCAGCTTCAATGGAAACAGTGAAAGCGGTGCTGTAAACAGTGCCGTTGCTTGAAGCCATGGGAGGCAATTTCAAATGCTCGCAACGTTCCCGGGTAAGTGTGAGGCAAATGAGGCCGCGACCATAACGGGCCATGAAGTTAATGGCTTCAGCAGAGACGTGATCAGAAGCAATGAGTAAATCGCCTTCGTTCTCACGGTCTTCATCGTCCACCATGATCACGATGCGACCCGCGCGCAAGTCGGCAACGATGTCTTCTACGGGGGAAATTTGTACAGGCGTCAAGGGACGGCCAGAATTCGTCGTCATGTCACTTCTTTCAAGTTGAGGCAGAGACAGAAAAAGCTGCTGCCGCAGAGTTGGCCGATGCTTCGTTGTTGAGCATGCGCTCAACATAGCGTGCAATCAAATCAATTTCTAAATTCACGGCGCTGCCTTTTTGCAAAGTGCCCAGCGCCGTGTTGTCCACAGTGTGGGGAATGAGGTTGATGCTGAACTCGCACCCGCCACTTGAATCAACCACTTTGTTCACGGTGAGGCTGACGCCATTGACCGTGATGGAGCCTTTGTAGGCCAAGTATTTGCCCATGCCAACAGGGGCTTGAATGCGCAGCTCCCAACTTTCACCAACCTGCGCAAAGTGCGTCACATGGCCGATGCCATCGACATGGCCCGACACAATGTGGCCACCCAAGCGATCGTGCGCTCGTAAGGCTTTTTCCAAGTTCACTTTGCCCTGCTTGTCGAGACCGCTGGTTTTGTCGAGCGACTCGGCTGAGATATCGATGGTGAATTGATGGGTAGCTAAGTCGAAGGACGTGACAGTCATGCAGGCGCCATTGATGGCAATGCTGTCACCCAAGCCAACATCGTCCAGGTAGCCCGCGGGTACCTCGAGAGTGAGTCGCTTGCCATGGCTTAAAGAGCTGCCCAGGTCGTGGAGGGCGGCGATACGCCCCACGCCGGTGATGATTCCGGTAAACATGGCGCGTATTTTCGCAGGGATTGGGCCTGTTTAGGCCGTGACCCTGGCTAAAACCCGCAAATCTTTACCGATTAATTGTGTTTCTGTGAATTCGAGGGACAAGCCTTGTGACAAGTCTTGCAAAGGTCCCCAGTTCGCCATGCCCTGGCCGATGCCCAATAGCTTGGGGGCCAGATAGACCAAGAACTCGTCAACGCAAGCTTCGCGAATGAGTGAGCCATTGAGTTTGTGGCCGGCTTCGACATGCAATTCATTCACTTCGCGCTTGGCCAAATCGGTCATCAGGGCTGACAGATCGACCTTGCCCTGTTCGTTGGGCAGCACCGTGATGTGCGCTCCCAATGCTTCTAAGGCTGCTCTTTTTTCGGGATGGTCTTTGGCCGCATAGATCCAAACTTGTCTGGGCGTCAGTGCGCCAGGCTGGCTGTGTTGAAACAGCTTGGCCGACGGGGGTGTTTCCAGTTTGCTGTCCACAATGACCAAATGCGGCATGCGAGGCGCAGCCCCTAAGTCGGCGCAAAGCCGAAGATCCAAAAGGGGGTCGTCTTCAAGCACTGTGCCGATGCCTGTAAGGATGGCGCAGGCACGGGCGCGCCAAGCATGGCCATCGGCGCGAGCTTCTGGGCCTGTGATCCATTGGCTTTGGCCATTTTGTAGCGCTGTTTGTCCATCCAGAGACGCGGCCATTTTCAGTCGGACCCAAGGTTTGCGGCGTGTCATTCGACTTAAAAAACCAGGATTTTGTTGTTCTGCCAGTTGCGCGCCATCTCCGACCTCAACTTCTATGCCTGCCGCTTTCAAGCGATCAATGCCTTGGCCCGCCACCAAGGGGTTGGGGTCTGACAGGGCTGCCACCACTTTGCCAACTTTGGCCTTGATCAGGGCGTCGCAACAGGGCCCCGTTCGGCCATGGTGTGCGCAGGGTTCTAGCGTGACGTAGACAGTTGCGCCTTCAACGCTGTTGCCTTGGTTCAAGGCATCTTGCAAGGCCACCTTCTCGGCATGCATGCCGCCCGCTTTTTGCGTATGCCCTTGACCAAGAATTTTTCCTTGGCTGTTCACAATGACGCAGCCCACCCTTGGGTTGGGCGATGTGAGGCGCATAGCCTGAGAGGCGATGTTCAGCGCTTTCAGCATAAAGGGGCTGGCGGTCATGGGGCTCAATGTTTGAATCGATGGATGCCAAGGATACGACATGTTAAAGGCCAACCCAAGCGGGGGTGCTGGCGCGCCTGATTTGCCAGCTTAATTCTGAAGTGCTGTTGGACGTGTCTTGGCTTGGCCATTTGACCGAAATTTGTAAATTTTGAAGCAGCATGGGATCTGTGCCTTG
>CANFJC010000095.1 GCA_947447245.1 Comamonadaceae bacterium | reverse complement strand
GGAGCAAAGCATGAATGCAATGATCACCGTAATTTTGGCTGTACAGATCTTGTCAGCCTTGGCCATGATTGGATTGATCTTGGTGCAACATGGCAAAGGTGCTGACATGGGCGCAGCCTTTGGCAGTGGAAGTTCTGGCAGTTTGTTTGGTGCGTCAGGCGGCGCCAACTTCTTGTCGCGGACCACGGCTGTTCTGGCCGCTGTGTTCTTTGTAAGCACTTTGATGTTGGCTTACTTTGGCAATCTTCGTCCTTCTTCTTCCACCAGTGTGTTGGAAGGCAGCTCTGTTTTGGTGCCAACTCCAAAACCAGCCCCTGTCGACAACAGCACGGCCTCTCAAATTCCGGGCAACGCACCTGGCGCACCTGCGGCGCCTGCAAGTTCGAAGTAAGAAATCTCGCGTGCATTAAGTTCTTGATGCACGTCATAAATTTCGGTGTTTACCCTGCAATAATGCACCTGTTTAGGGGTAAACTACAAGTTGTTCTGAGCGCCAAATTCCACGTGTGGATCCCTCATGCCATTGGAACAAATAACCGCCGTCGTGGTGAAATTGGTAGACACGCTATCTTGAGGGGGTAGTGGCGAAAGCTGTGCGAGTTCGAGTCTCGCCGACGGCACCAACACAGAGACGCTGAATGTGTGCATTCAGCGTCTCCCCATCGATTAGAAGTTCATGATCAACCTCGACCAATACCTTCCTATCTTGTTGTTCATCATGGTGGGCGTTGCCATCGGCGTCATTCCTCAGGTGCTGGGCTATATCCTTGGCCCCAATCGCCCCGATGCGGCTAAAAATTCTCCTTACGAATGCGGCTTTGAAGCTTTCGAAGATGCGCGCATGAAATTTGATGTTCGCTACTACCTGGTTGCGATCTTGTTCATTTTGTTTGACCTTGAAATTGCGTTTCTCTTCCCTTGGGCTGTGGCCTTGAAAGAAGTGGGTCTTGCAGGATTCGCAGCTGTTGTGATTTTCCTAGGCATTCTGGTCGTCGGTTTTGTATACGAATGGAAAAAGGGCGCACTTGATTGGGAGTGATTCCCAAATCGTGCGCACCGTCAAATGTTTGAATTGAATGGCTGCTTCAACAAGGATATGAACAATGATTGAAGGCGTGATGAAAGAAGGCTTCATCACCACGAGTTACGACTCTGTGGTGAATTGGGCCAAAACAGGTTCTTTGTGGCCCATGACGTTTGGCTTGGCTTGCTGCGCAGTAGAAATGATGCATGCCGCCACAGCGCGCTACGACTTGGCTCGATTCGGTGCAGAAGTTTTCCGTGCCAGCCCTCGTCAAAGTGATTTGATGATTGTGGCAGGTACCCTCACCAACAAAATGGCGCCTGCTCTGCGCAAAGTTTATGACCAAATGTCTGAGCCACGTTGGGTTATTTCCATGGGCTCTTGTGCCAACGGTGGCGGCTATTACCACTACAGCTATTCCGTGGTCAGGGGTTGTGATCGCATCGTGCCGGTCGATGTGTATGTGCCGGGTTGCCCGCCTACTGCCGAGGCCTTGATTTACGGCATCATCCAGTTGCAGCAAAAAATTCGACGCACCAACACCATTGCTCGTGTTTGAAAGAATCAGCATGACTTTTTCTATTCACCCTGAGCAACTTCAGCAAAACCTGATTCAAATTTTAGGTTCGCAAGTTTCTGAAGTTTCAGTGGCTTTGAACGAGGTCACTGTCAAAGTGTCTTCCCTCAATTACCTGAGCGTCATGCAAACATTGCGCGATTCGCCTGTTTGCAGCTTCGAGCAACTCATCGACCTGTGCGGCATGGACTACTCCACTTATGCAGAGGTCGGAACTGAAGGGCCGCGTTTTGGGGTTGTCGTTCACTTGCTGTCAGTCAGTCTGAATCAGCGAGTCCGTGTCATGGTGCTTTGCCCAAATGACGACTTGCCATTGCTTGACTCCGTCAATGCACTGTGGAATTCAGCCAACTGGTATGAGCGCGAAGCCTTCGACTTGTATGGCATCGTGTTTGAGGGTCACCAAGATCTGCGCCGAATCCTCACCGACTACGGCTTCATTGGTCATCCGTTCAGAAAAGATTTCCCTGTCTCGGGTCATGTCGAAATGCGCTATGACGCTGAGCGTGCACGCGTCATTTACGAACCTGTCTCCATTGAGCCGCGCGAAATCACGCCTCGGATCATCCGCGAAGAAAAATACGGAGGTCTGCACTGAGCGCTTAAGCCTTCGTGTCTATCAACATGGCAGAAATTAAAAACTACACCCTGAACTTTGGTCCCCAGCACCCTGCGGCCCACGGAGTTCTTCGACTGGTTCTAGAGCTTGATGGTGAGGTGGTGCAACGCGCCGATCCGCACATCGGTCTCTTGCACCGCGCCACTGAAAAGTTGGCTGAAACCAAAACCTACATCCAGTCTTTGCCTTACATGGACCGATTGGACTATGTGTCCATGATGTGCAATGAGCATGCCTATTGCTTGGCCATTGAAAAGTTGCTGGGCATTGAAGTGCCAAGGCGTGGGCAGTACATCCGTGTGATGTTCTCCGAAATCACACGCCTGCTCAATCACCTCATGTGGTTGGGATCTCACGCCAATGACTGTGGCAGCTCTACCGTCTTGATCTACGCATTCCGTGAGCGTGAAGACTTGTTCGACATGTACGAAGCTGTCTCGGGTGCGCGAATGCATGCGGCTTATTTCCGTCCTGGCGGTGTTTACCGTGACCTGCCAGAAACCATGGCACAGTACCAAGTCAACAAAATTCGCAATGCCAAAGCCATTGCTGAATTGAATGTCAATCGTCAGGGCTCTTTGCTTGACTTCATTCAAGACTTTACAAACCGCTTCCCACACTGCATCGATGAGTACGAAACCCTGCTCACCGACAACCGCATCTGGAAGCAACGCACAGTGGGCATTGGTGTCGTCACGCCCGAGCGAGCTTTGAATTTGGGCATGACCGGCCCTATGTTGCGCGGCTCTGGTGTTGCATGGGATTTGCGTAAAACGCAGCCCTACGATGTGTACTCTGAGGTCGAGTTCGACGTGCCTGTTGGAAAAACGGGAGACAGCTACGACCGCTACTTGGTTCGCATGCAAGAAATGCGTGAATCCAATCGCATCATTCAGCAGTGCATTCAGTGGTTGCGTGCCAACCCTGGCCCTGTGATTACAGACAACCACAAAATTGCGCCGCCTTCTCGCGAGGCGATGAAGACCAACATGGAAGGTTTGATTCACCATTTCAAACTCTTCACCGAAGGTTTTCACGTGCCCGAAGGCCAGGCCTATGCCGCCGTTGAACATCCCAAAGGTGAGTTTGGTATTTACCTCGTGAGCGACGGTGCCAACAAACCTTACCGTTTAAAAATCCGTGCCCCGGGCTATGCCCACCTGGCGACCCTTGATGAAATGGCCCGTGGCCACATGTTGGCCGACGCAGTGGCCATCATTGGAACCATGGACATTGTGTTTGGAGAGATTGATCGATGATCTCTGATGCGACCAAAGCCCGCTTCGCTCGCGAAGTGGCCAAATTTCCAGCCGACCAAAAGCAATCAGCCGTCATGGCTTGTTTGTCCATCGTGCAACAAGAGCTTGGCTGGGTCAGCGCCGAAAGCGAAAAAGTGGTGGCCGACTACTTGGGCATGGCGCCCATGGCTGTGCACGAAGTCACTACTTTTTACAACATGTACAACCAGCAAAAATTGGGCAAGTTCAAGCTCAATGTTTGCAACAATTTGCCTTGCCAGTTGCATGGTGGCCAGCAAGCACTGGTCCATTTGCAAAAGCGTTTGGGCATTCAAGTGGGTGAAACGACCGCTGATGGCCTGTTCACTTTACAGCCCAGCGAATGCCAAGGCGCTTGCGCCGATGCCCCTGTGTTGCTGGTCAATGACCGCACCATGTGCAGCTTCATGAGCAACGATAAGCTCGATGATTTGATCGATACTTTGCAAAAATCTGGAGGCGCAGCATGAGCGCTGATCTGAATCAATTGTTGTCGCGCTTTGTGGCCACCGGCTTGGAAACTTCATTTCACGAGCGCCACATCAACCCGCAAATCATGTCGGGTTTGAATGGCCATAACTGGCGCCTGAAAGATTACGAAGCTCGCGGTGGCTACCAAGCTTTGCGCAAAATTTTGGGCCAAGATGGCGGTGAAGGTTTGACCCAGGACCAAGTCATTGCCACAGTGAAAGAGTCTGCCTTGCGCGGCCGTGGCGGTGCCGGTTTCCCAACTGGCCTGAAGTGGAGCTTCATGCCGCGTCAGTTCCCAGGCCAAAAGTATTTGGTTTGCAATTCAGACGAAGGCGAACCAGGCACTTGCAAAGACCGCGACATCATGCAGTTCAATCCGCACATTGTGATTGAAGGTATGGCCATTGCGGCTTACGCCATGGGCATCAATGTGGGATACAACTACATTCACGGTGAAATTTTTCAAACCTACGAACGCTTTGAAGCCGCACTTGAAGAAGCGCGTGCTGCAGGCTTCTTGGGCGACAAGATCATGGGCAGCAACTTCAATTTTCAGTTGCATGCTTCTCATGGTTTTGGTGCTTACATCTGCGGTGAAGAAACGGCTTTGCTCGAATCCTTGGAAGGCAAAAAAGGCCAACCCCGCTTCAAGCCACCATTCCCTGCCAGCTTTGGTTTGTACGGCAAACCCACCACCATCAACAACACTGAAACCTTTGCAGCGGTCCCTTGGATCATTCGCAATGGCGGCCAGGCCTATTTGGAATGCGGCAAGCCCAACAACGGTGGCACCAAGATTTTCTCCATCAGTGGCGATGTCGAGCGTCCTGGCAATTACGAAATTCCCATGGGCACCAGCTTCCCCAAACTCTTGGAGTTGGCTGGCGGCATGCGCGGTGGCCGCCCATTGAAAGCGGTCATTCCTGGCGGCTCTTCAGCCCCCGTGTTGCCTGCCAACATCATGATGGACATCACCATGGACTATGACTCGATAGCCAAGGCGGGCTCCATGTTGGGTTCGGGTGCAGTCATTGTCATGGACGACACACGCTGCATGGTCAAGTCATTGCAGCGCTTGTCTTATTTTTACTCTCACGAATCATGTGGTCAGTGCACGCCTTGCCGTGAAGGCACAGGTTGGTTGTGGCGCATGGTCGACAGAATTGAAAATGGTCACGGCCGCGCAAGCGACCTCGACTTGTTGAACTCGGTGGCAGACAACATTCAAGGCCGCACCATTTGCGCTTTGGGTGATGCCGCCGCCATGCCTGTGCGCGGAATGATCAAACATTTCCGCCACGAATTTGAGTACCACGTTGAGCACAAGACCTGCATGGTCCCTGCTTACGTTTGAGACGGCAGAACAACCATGGTTGAAATTGAACTAGACGGTCAAAAAGTTGAGGTCCTTGAGGGCAGCATGGTCATGCATGCTGCTGAAAAGGCCGGCACTTACATTCCTCACTTCTGCTATCACAAGAAATTGAGCATCGCGGCCAACTGCCGCATGTGCTTGGTCGATGTTGAAAAAGCACCCAAGCCGATGCCTGCTTGCGCGACACCCGTCACGCAAGGCATGATTGTGCGAACCAAGTCAGACAAAGCCATCAAAGCGCAACAGTCTGTCATGGAGTTCTTGCTCATCAATCACCCCCTAGACTGCCCCATTTGCGATCAAGGCGGTGAATGCCAGTTGCAAGACCTGGCCGTTGGCTACGGCGGCTCAGGCTCACGTTACGAAGAAGAAAAGCGTGTGGTCTTTCACAAAGAAGTTGGCCCCCTCATCAGCATGCAAGAGATGAGCCGTTGCATTCATTGCACGCGTTGCGTTCGATTCGGCCAAGAAGTGGCTGGCGTCATGGAACTTGGCATGTCACACCGCGGTGAACATGCCGAAATTGAAACCTTTGTAGGCCAATCGGTTGACTCTGAGCTGTCTGGCAACATGATTGATATTTGCCCGGTTGGCGCTTTAACCAGCAAGCCCTTCCGTTACAGCGCCCGCACTTGGGAATTGTCACGACGCAAATCGATTGCACCGCACGATTCCTCGGGTGCCAACTTGGTGGTTCAAGTGAAGAGCAACGAAGTGCTGCGTGTAGTGCCTTTGGAAAATGAAGAAGTCAATGAGTGCTGGATTGCCGATCGCGACCGCTTCTCTTACGAAGCTTTGAACAGTGCCGATCGTCTGCGCGCCCCCATGATCAAGCAGGGTGGTGAGTGGAAAGAAGTCGATTGGCAAACCGCTTTGGAATATGTGGCCAATGGCCTGAATCAAATCAGCAAAGACCACGGTGCAAGCAGCATCGGTGCTTTGGTCAGCCCACACAGCACACTCGAAGAGTTGCATTTGGCCAGCACCCTGGTTCGCTCCATGGGTTCCGACAACATCGACCACCGTTTGCGCCATGCCGAATTTGTGAAGTCTGAAGGCGTGCGCTATTTGGGCACGGCCATTGCCAGCCTGACACAACTTCAGCGTGTGTTGGTGGTGGGCAGCAACTTGCGCAAAGACCATCCCTTGTTTGCACTGCGCATCCGCCAAGCACAACGCAATGGTGCGCAAGTCAATGCCATTACCTCCAAGGCTTTGTTCAATGCGGCCGATGCGTGGGCCATGCCAGTGGCGCATGCCGATGTGCAGGAAGCGGGTGCTTGGGCGCAAAGCTTGGCCAATGTGGCAGCGGCCATTGCTGCAGAAAAAGGCGTGACAGCGCCTGCTCAAGGTCAAGCAACGCCTGAAGCGCAAGCCATCGCCAAGTCACTCTTGGGTGGCGATCGCAAAGCCGTTCTGTTGGGCAATGCCGCAGCGCACCATGCCAACGCATCGAGCTTGCTCAGCTTGGCCAAGTGGATTGCAGATCAAACGGGCGCAAGCTATGGTTACCTCACTGAGGCTGCTAACACAGTGGGTGCTCAGTGGGCCAAAGCTGAGCCACAGACTGGTGGCTTGAATGCGGCCCAAATGCTGGCGGGTGGTTTGAAAGCGGTTTTGCTTTTGAACACTGAACCTGTTGAAGATTCTGCTGCGGGCACCAAAGCTGTGGCTGCTTTGGCTGCCATGCAGATGGTTGTCACACTCAGCCCTTTCAAAACCAACATGGCTTTCTCAGACGTGTTGTTGCCCATTGCACCCTTCACTGAAACATCGGGCAGTTTTGTGAATGCAGAAGGGCGCTTGCAAAGCTTCCATGCCGTGGTCAAGCCTTTGGCTGAAACCCGTCCTGCCTGGAAGGTGTTGCGTGTCTTGGCCAATATGTTGGGCCTGCCGCAATTGGCTTTTGAAACATCGCAAGATGTGTTGAAACAAATTGAAACCACACCTTTGAATTTGAGCAACGCATGCAGCTCTGAAATCCGTTTGGCTGGCAATGTCGACACGCCTTGCGTGGCTTCTATTTATCAACTCGACAGTCTGGTGCGCCGCGCGCCGTCCCTGCAACTGACGGCCGATGCCCGAAATGCAGTGGCTAACTCACAGACGGTTGTTGAAGGAGCGCACGCATGATCGACGCTATTTACAACGGCGGCTTGAATGCTTTTGCAGCAACTTGGTGGGCCACCATGGTTTGGCCTGTGTTGTGGATTCTGATCAAAATTGTGTGTGTCTTGGCGCCCCTCATGGGCGCTGTGGCTTACCTCACTTTGTGGGAGCGCAAGTTGCTGGGCTTTATGCAAGTGCGCATGGGCCCCAACCGTGTGGGGCCGTTTGGTTTGCTGCAGCCTATTGCTGACGCTCTGAAGTTGCTCACCAAGGAGATCATCACGCCCTCTGCTGTGGCGCCTGGTTTGTTCCGCTTGGGTCCTATCATGGCCATCATGCCGGCCTTGGCCGCTTGGGTGGCCATTCCCTTTGGACCTGAAGTGGCGCTCACCAACATCAACGCAGGCTTGTTGTTGGTCATGGCCATCACCTCCATTGAGGTTTATGGTGTGATCATTGCGGGCTGGGCTTCTAATTCCAAATATGCCTTCTTGGGCGCCTTGCGAGCTTCTGCGCAAATGGTGAGCTATGAAATTGCCATGGGCTTTTGCTTCTTGGTGGTCATCATGGTCAGCGGAAGCATGAACCTGACTGAAATTGTGTTGGGTCAGGGCAAGGGCGAAATGGCCAGCATGGGCCTGAATTTCTTGTCTTGGAACTGGCTGCCTTTGTTCCCCATTTTCATGGTCTACCTGATTTCAGGTGTGGCTGAAACCAACCGCCACCCGTTTGACGTGGTGGAAGGTGAGGCCGAAATTGTGGCGGGCCACATGGTGGAGTACTCCGGCATGGGCTTTGCCATCTTCTTCTTGGCCGAATACGCCAGCATGTGGCTGGTGTCCATCTTGGCCGTGATCATGTTCTTGGGTGGTTGGATGTCGCCCATTGACAGTGCATTGTTTAACTTCATTCCAGGTTGGATTTGGTTGGGCATCAAGACCTTCGTCGTCGTGTCTATGTTCATTTGGATTCGCGCCACTTTTCCGCGTTTCCGTTATGACCAGATCATGCGTTTGGGTTGGAAGATTTTCATTCCAGTCACCTTGGTGTGGCTGTTGATTGTGGGCGGATGGTTGCTTTCGCCTTGGAACATTTGGAAATAACCGGGTTAAGACATGTCTACAGTGGCTGTATCCAATTTTTCGTTCAAAGACTTTCTCAAAAGCTTCATGCTGTTTGAGTTGGTCAAGGGCATGGTTCTGACCGGACGCTACGCTTTCCGTCGCAAGGTCACGCTTCAGTTTCCTGAAGAGAAGACGCCTTTGTCTCCTCGCTTCAGAGGTTTGCATGCGCTGCGACGTTATGAAAACGGAGAAGAGCGCTGCATTGCTTGCAAATTGTGTGAGGCTGTTTGCCCTGCCATGGCCATCACCATTGAGTCTGAAGTTCGAACTGACGGCTCGCGCCGAACCACGCGCTATGACATCGATTTAACCAAGTGCATCTTCTGTGGTTTCTGCGAAGAAAGTTGCCCCGTTGATTCCATTGTGGAAACGTCTATCTTGGAATACCACGGCGAGAAGCGCGGCGATTTGCACTACACCAAAGAGATGCTCTTGGCTGTGGGCGATCGCTATGAAAAAGACATTGCTCAGGCCAGAGCGGCCGATGCCAAATACCGTTGATCGGTTGATTCACAAAAACTAACAAGCGACAACCCATGGACGTCAAAACTGGTTTCTTTTATCTCTTCTCGGTGGTGCTGCTGTTTGCATCATTCCGAGTGGTGACTGCGCGCAACCCGGTGCATGCTGTGTTGTTTCTCATGCTGGCTTTCTCACAGGCTTCTGGGCTGTGGTTGTTGCTCCAAGCCGAGTTCTTGGCCATGGTCTTGGTCTTGGTTTACTTGGGTGCCGTGATGGTGCTGTTCTTGTTTGTGGTCATGATGCTCGACATCAACTTAGACACCCTGCGTGAAGGCTTCTGGAAACACTTTCCCTTGGCAGCTTCTTTGGGGGCCTTGATTGCACTTGAGATGGCTGCGGTGCTGATGAGTGGTTTTAGATCTTCTGAGGCTCCCAAAGTGGCAGCAGTTGTGGGTCAAATGGGTCCTCAAATTTCCAACAGCAAGGCACTGGGGATCTTGCTTTACACCGAATACCTCATGCCCATTCAAGTGGCAGCGGCTATTTTGTTGGTGGCCATGATTGCT
>CANFJC010000094.1 GCA_947447245.1 Comamonadaceae bacterium | reverse complement strand
GTTTGCTGGAAATGAGCCGCCAACGCTTGCAGCCAGCACTGGCTGAAGGCTCTTCCATTCCTTGCCCTCGTTGCGGCGGCTCTGGCCATGTACGCGACACAGAGAGCTCTGCTTTGCAAATTTTGCGCATCATCCAAGAAGAGTCCATGAAGGACAACACCGCCGCAGTGCACGCTCAAGTGCCTGTGGAAGTGGCCTCTTTCTTGTTGAATGAAAAGCGTCCAGAAATTGCCAAGATTGAATTGAAGCAGCGCATCAATGTGCTGTTAGTCCCCAATAAATCTTTGGAGACACCACACTACAAGTTAGAGCGTTTAAAGCACGACGACCCTCGCTTGGACAACATTGAAGCCAGCTACACCATGGCGGAAGTGGTGGAAGATCCCACCACTGTGACGCGTCGCTCACAAGAGCCTACCAACCGTCAAACACCGGTCATCAAAGGCGTGTTGCCTGACGCACCTGCGCCAGCATCTTTGCCGAAGGCTGAATCTACCAAACCAGCGCCAACTAAAACAAGCCAAGCCGCTGCGAAAACTGAAAGCTCAGGCGGTTTCTTTGCTTGGCTCAAGGGCTTGTTTGGCGGTACGACAGAAGCCAAAGAAGAACCTGCAAAAAATGTGGGTAAGCGTGGCGAACGCACCGCGAAAGATGGCGAGCGCACTGATCGCGGCGACCGCAACGGCGATCGCCGAGGTGGACGCGGTGGTCGTGGCGGCCGTCGTGGCGAGCGCAACGATCGCGGTGAACGCACTGAAGGCGCAACCGAGCGCTATGAGAACACCGAAACACGCGCTCCGCGCGAAAATGGCGGCAACCGCCGAGGTGCAGAACGCAGCGATCGCAATGGTCAACGGGGCGAGCGAGCTGAGCGCGGTGAACGCCGTGAAAATGCCAACCCCAATGGCAACAATGCGGTCGACACTCAAAATGTCAATGCTGAAGTCACTGATTCAAGCCAGGCTGACACGCGAAATGAAGCTCGTTCAGAAAGAGCTCCTCGCGGTGAAGGCCGACGCGAACGCGGCGAAGGCCGCAGAGAACGTGGCGATCGCGGTGGTGAGCGTCGCAACAACGACAATGCTCGGCCAAATAACGCCTCTGAAAACACAGAGAATCTCGGGCCTGCCCAAGCTGAGTTGAACTACAACAATGACAGCCAAGCCAATGGCGCTTCAGACACAGCCGCTCAAGGTGAAGAACGTCAAGACGCTGCCAATGGAACGCCAGAACGCAGAGAACGCCGCTCGCGTGATCGTTATGGACGTGACCGCAGAGAACGCAACACCAACAACGACGGCAACACTTCTGAGAATTTGCAAACTGATCAGGTTTCGCAAGAAGTGCCAGCCCAAGAAGAAGCACCCGTGGCGCGTTCCTACTTTGACCGTGCGGCAAGCACCGCTGCACCCGCAGAATCAACAAGCAAAGCAGAGCCGCCAGTTGCTTCCCCAGCGCCAGTCGCAGTAGCAGCCCCTGCGCCATCTGCAGCACCATCTACAGGCTTACCCAAAGTTCAAGCCTACGAGTTGCCCATGGCAAGCCTTGTACAAGTTGCTGAAGGCTCTGGCTTGCAGTGGGTCAATTCTGATCCGGAAAAAATTGCACAAGTTCAAGCAGCCATTGCGGCCGAGCCCAAACCCGTGCATGTCCCTCGTGTGAGACCACCTGTTGTGGTCGTTGATGAAGGACCCTTGGTCTTGGTGGAAACTCGCAAAGACTTAAGCGACATGAAACTGCCTTTCTAATGGCAGGAAGTGGCAGAAAGTGGCAGCAAGTAGCCAACAGATGCACAGAGCCTGAGGTTCTGGCTTCTACCCAAAAGGGACCTTCGGGTCCCTTTTTTTATTCCATTGCCGCCTTTTTCAAGGCCGCTACAGCTGCCGGCAAATCTTCACGTTGTTCGGCAAGCTCTGCCAAGGATCGCCAAGCCTGTCTGCGGATGACAGGCTCTTCTAGCGCAGGTGCAGCTTGAGAAAGAAGCAACTGCGCCTTTCCCCATAACTGTCTTTTTTGACACAGGCGTCCGGCTAAAAACTGCAAAAGTGGTTCCCGTGGATTGCTTTTTTGCGCCGACTCAATGATCGCCAACCAATCACGCTCTTCGCCACTATCTTGTCCCGTGAAGCTTTTGTCTAAGGCTTGGGTCAACTTCAATTGTTGCGCTTTGGACAAACTCTGCGGGCTAGCTTGCCATCTAAGCCAAATGGGTTTTAACCAAGCCCTCATCACAACGGGCTCACCTTTGAGGCTTAGCCAGTGCTGTGCGGCTTGAATGGCCAGATCGGGGGATTGGCGCTGCGCTTCACCCAAACGGGCCCAAAGGCGCTGCATTTGTCCGAGCTCATGCGTTTTTGCAATCAATTCAAAAACCAAGCTGCGAATCATGCTCTCGGCAGCTTCTGAAGCGAAAGCACGGTGCTTGATCAGCAACAGCGCGGTGTCTAAAGCCTGAGAGGATTCACCCGCCAAGCGGGCAGCCTTCAAGCGCAAGCGCATGGCCAATGTTCGACGTGATACACCGAGTGGCAATCGATCCAACCAAAGCAAACTCTCAGAAGCATCTCTGTCATCCAATGCCCACCGAGCGGCACGCAACATGCTGCCTTCCATGAGCGATTGACGCAGATTGGCAAAGCCGCCTGCTGGCTCCTGCAAGGCTTGGTTCAAATGGGACTGACGTGTGGCTTTGTCATGCAATGCATGGGCAGATTCAGCCGCCAAAATATGAGCGACACAGCGCAAGGCGCCGGCGTGTTCCAGTATTTCACCGCCATCGGACAAAGACTTTTCTCTGACAAGCACCAGCTCAGCGGATTTGCGAGCACGCAAAAATCTGCCTTCCATAAACTGAGCCATGGCATCTAGCAAAGCGCCATGTGCCGCACGCTCCTTTTGTTGCAAGCGCCAGCGCTTGGCTTGCCGAGGCAATTCAAACAAGGCCGTGAGTGCTCGTTGCGCCCAATGCAAGGTCAACAAAATCATGACCAGTGCAAACAAAACCAAATTCAGGGAAACATCGACTCGGTAGGGGGTCCAGAAAATGGCGACCGTCCCGATGTTGTTGGAAGCCAGCAAGGCCGTGGCCACCGCCACCGCAAACAAACTCATGAGCCAAAGTGCTGCGCGCATGCCGTTTTACTTTCCAGAGGAGGCCGTGGCCAATGCAGCCATCGAACCATCGAGCCTTGGAATGGCATTGCCTTTGCTCAATGCTTGCGCTTTCTCCAACAACTGGAGTGCTTGTTGAGTTTTGCGAGCGCCCGGATCGAAATATTTTTTCAAGACCACGGCGACCGCTTGCATGTCTGCGCGGGCTGCATCGTTTTGTCTGGCCAACAAACCCAGCCTTGCATTGAGCAATTTGAGTTTCAAATTCTCACGCAGAAAAAAACCTTGCTCTGGCGCCAACAGGGCTGCCTCAGGGCTGTCGATGCGGCTCACCCTCAATAAGCCTCGCGCTTCCAGCATGAAACGGTCAAGCACTGTTTTCCACCAAGTGACATTCTGAGGGGGCGTCAGGTTGGCATCCACTGATTTGGAAGGGGTCACTGAAGATCGGAGCATTTCATTGGCCAAGGGCAACTCATCGGCCAAGGCCACAATTTCATCCAACACCAGCAACATGCCGGGCAGGTCTGTAATTTGAACTGATTTGACAAGTTCAAGGTCGCGATCGATGGCACGTTGAATGCTAATCAAGCGCGGATTGGATGCTCTTTGTAGGCGCGATTGAGCGGTTTTGAGGACGCCTAACAAGGGCTCCAAGCTACTGGTCAATTGAGCCTGCTGCTGGGCCAGTCGCAAAGAAGATTCAATGTCCAAAATCAAGTTTTCATCACGCGAACGCGATAAAGATTGAATGAGATCTTCCAGTTGAGCCCGCTGCAATGTGGCCTCGCCCAACCTAGACTCAACCAGGGCCATGCGCGCGGCACTGTCTTTCACACTGTCTTGAGCTTGCTTGGCCCATGCCTTGGCTTCCAAGGACTGTTGACCTGCATCCGCACTTTGCCTTGCCAGTTGGCCTTGAATGCGAGAAAGCTTTTCCCAGAGCAAACCACTGAAGAGAACCGCCACGACCGCCAACAGCACAGGCAACCAAAACACCAAGGGACGACGTTGTGACGCAGTGTCCTTGATCGATGTCGCGACAGGCTGGACAGCAGGGTCCTTGGGGGTTTCAGTGCTCATGCCAAGGATTTTATAGATGCCTGCAATGAACTGAGCCCTGGTGGGGCAATAGCAACAGCGCCCCAACCCATTTTTTGAGCCAAGTCAGCCATTCTGGGATGTGTGACCGTGGCTTTGGCCATTGACCAATCGACCTGCGGGCATTGAGCGACAAGGGCTTGAAGGGCCGCCGAACTGCTGAAGACCCAAATGGCACCGTCAGCAATGTACTGTTGAACTTGGGCCTTTTGAGCCTCCGTCAATTGAACGGGGGTGCGTTGGTAGGCCGCAATGGCAGAGACCTTGATGTTGGCCTGTTCAAGCGCAAGGGCCAGCCAATCTCGTCCAGCAACAGCGCCCGATTCATCAGCACCGCGAACAAACAGCACATTCATGCCTTGAACAACTTGTGAAGCCACCACCTCCCACAAGGCTTCTGAATCGAGTTGCCTGGCCTGGGCTGAAGGTTGGTCAATCTGGCCGAGAGGAATGCCGCATTGCGCCAAAGCGGCCGCAGTGCCTGGGCCTGTGCACCAAGCACGCGCTACCTGAAAGTGATCCACCCAATCGGGCTGATGTCGAAGTGCTTGTGCCAAAAATCGAACGGCATTGGCGCTGACAAACATGACCGCTTGACTGCGTTTTAAAAGCACCAAAGCCTCTAACGCAGTTTGATTCGTTAGAAAGTCAGTCAGTGCCAGCAATGGGAATCGAATGGTTTTGAAACCAGCTTCATTCAATGAATTGACCCAAGCGCTTGCATCTTGCTCCGGCCGTGTGACCACAACTTGCGTCATGGCCTTGTGGCTTGATGCATCAGTGGGCACCACCACGCCTCAAATCAGCAGCCACTTGGGTCCCTAAACTTTCAGCCTG
Source organism: Comamonadaceae bacterium (assembly GCA_947447245.1). Classification (GTDB taxonomy): domain Bacteria; phylum Pseudomonadota; class Gammaproteobacteria; order Burkholderiales; family Burkholderiaceae_C; genus Limnohabitans_A. The sequence goes on along the minus strand of CANFJC010000094.1, from coordinate 4,578 downwards.
TTCAAGGCTTGCCACTTCAGCCACAGTTTGAGCTGTGACCAAAGTGCTTGCGCCCTCTGGGTCACCCCATGCAGCTCGCAGACTCAAGGTGGCGCCCGACAAGGTGGCATGCGCTGCCAAAGGCATGGAACAACTGCCGCCCATGGCGCGGCTGACGGCACGTTCTGCCGCGACGGCCAACCAAGAAGTTGAGTGGGCCAAAGGCTTCAAGGCATCGATCAAATCGGCTCGGCCAGCGCAAATTTCAATGCCCAAGGCACCCTGCCCCGCCGCTGGCAACATTTGGTCGGTGTCAAAGATGTGGCGAATTCGATGGGACAATTCCAAGCGCTTCAAACCTGCTGCGGCCAAAATAATGCCCGCATAAAGGCCCTCATCCAGTTTGCGCAAGCGCGTGTCTAAATTCCCACGCAAAGCTTCAATTTTCAAATCAGGCCGAAGCGCCCGGAGCAAAACGGTTCGGCGAAGGCTGGACGTGCCCACCACGGCACCTTGTGGCAAGTCCATCAACGTGGCGTATTGGCTGGACACCCAAGCATCCCTGGGGTCTTCCCGCTCCATGACACAAGCCAATTCAAAGCCTTCTGGCATGTCCATGGGCACATCTTTGAGGGAGTGCACGGCAATATCGGCCCGACCCTCGGACAAGGCCACTTCCAATTCCTTCACAAAGAGGCCTTTGCCGCCGACTTTGCTCAAGCTGCGGTCCAAAATTTGATCGCCCAGTGTGGTCATACCAAGCAGCTGCACAGTGTGGCCACGAGACTGAAGAATGGCCTGGACATGCTCGGCTTGCCACAAGGCTAAACGGCTTTCACGCGTGGCGATGACGATGGGGCGCTGTAAATTGGAGGTCATAAGGGGTTTTAAGCTGTCACTTGTTCGTAATTTTTCAATTAAATCAAATGCTAGCACGACAAAAGGCCCCTTAAGTTGGCCGCAGGCATCACAAGCCACGCAAACCGATAAAATCTGAAAATGTCTAAAAACCAATTCGATCAAAAGTCACAGGCCTGGTCGGCCTTGTTTTCCGAGCCCATGAGCGATCTGGTGAAGCGCTACACCGCCAGCGTCTTCTTCGACAAGCGACTTTGGCAAGCGGACATTCAAGGCAGCCTGGCACACGCTGAGATGCTGTCGGCCCAAAACATCATCAGCACCCAAGATCTGGCCGACATTCAGCGCGGCATGGCGCAGATTGCCGACGAAATCACCAAGGGTCAGTTTGTATGGCAACTCGACCTGGAAGATGTGCACCTGAACATCGAAGCTCGTTTAACGCAAATCGTGGGCGATGCAGGCAAACGTCTGCACACGGGCAGAAGCCGAAACGACCAAGTCGCGACCGATGTGCGTTTGTGGTTGGTCAGCGAGATCGACCTCATCAGCGCTTTGTTGAACGACTTGCAAAAATCATTGATCGAAGTGGCCGAGCGCAATGTGGAAGTTATCTTGCCAGGCTTCACGCATTTGCAAGTGGCGCAACCGGTGAGCTTCGCGCATCACCTGTTGGCTTACGTCGAAATGTTTGCGCGAGACGCCGAGCGCATGGCCGATGTGCGCCGCCGCACCAACCGCCTGCCTTTGGGTTCTGCCGCTTTGGCAGGCACCTCCTACCCGCTTGACCGTGAGCGAGTGGCCAAAAGCCTAGGCATGGTGGATGCGCAAGGTCAAGCTTGTGTCAGCCAAAACAGCTTAGATGGTGTGAGTGACCGCGACTTTGCCATTGAATTCACAGCGGCGGCTACTTTGTGCATGGTGCACATCAGCCGCTTGAGCGAAGAACTGATTTTGTGGATGAGTCAAAACTTTGGCTTCGTGAAAATTGCCGACCGCTTCACCACTGGCAGCTCCATCATGCCGCAAAAGAAAAACCCCGATGTGCCTGAATTGGCGCGCGGCAAAACAGGCCGTGTGGTGGGCCACCTCATGGGACTCATCACCCTCATGAAGGGCCAACCACTGGCCTACAACAAAGACAATCAAGAAGACAAAGAGCCTTTGTTTGACACTGTCGATACGCTGAAAGACACCTTGCGCATCTTCAGTGAAATGATCTGTGGTCAAGTCAATGCTCAGACTGGCCAAAAAGAAGGCGGCATCAGCGTCAACGCCGCAGCCATGGAAGCGGCCACCAAAAAAGGCTATGCCACCGCCACCGATTTGGCCGATTACTTGGTGAAGAAAGGCCTGCCTTTCCGCGATGCACACGAAGTGGTGGCCCATGCAGTCAAAACGGCGCAATCCGAAAATTTGGATTTGAGTGAGTTGCCTTTGACAACCCTGCAAAAGTTCAACCCCGCCATTGAAAAGGATGTATTTGAATGCCTGAGCTTGGTGGGATCGCTCAATGCCAGAAATACTTTGGGTGGCACTGCGCCAGATCAAGTCCGACTTCAAATTGCGCGGCATCATGCGCGTTTGGGTTTTTAAACAGAGGTCAAGATGGAAACCAATCAAACTGAACAAGCAGCTGTATCGCCCTATGCGGCAGGTCTTAACTGGTCTGCTGATTTACAGACAGGCGACGACCGCATGGACCACACCCATGAAGAATTTGTGACCATGCTCAACGCCCTCTTGCTCACGCCACAAGCCGATCAATTGAATTTGTACCGCGAATTTTTAAACCACACCGTTGAGCATTTCGCCCAAGAAGATCGCTGGATGTTGGCCACAGGTTTTAGCGAAGACAACTGCCACGCGGGTCAGCACGCCACCATTTTGGAAACCATGCGCGCGGTAGAAACGCATTATGTGCAAGGCGACCCAGAAATCATTTCTCGCTTGGCGGAAGCTTTGGCGGAATGGTTTCCGCAGCACGCCGCTTCAATGGACGCTGGCTTGGCTCTGCATTTGAAATCTGTGAACTTTGACAGCGAAACAGAAACATTGGCCGATCCCTCCGTCATTCAAAATGTCACCATGTCGGGCTGCGGCAGTGTCAGCTGCAGCTAGTCAACTTCAATGCCAAGCTAATCAAGTAAAACTAGAAGAATTGGAAATCCAAGATGTCCGTGATCACCACCATTGAAGAGTTGCGTGTTTTGGCCCAAAAACGAGTTCCACGCATGTTTTACGACTATGCAGACAGCGGCTCATGGACTGAAAGCACATACCGCGCCAACGAAAGCGATTTCCAAAAAATCAAATTGCGCCAGCGCGTGGCGGTCAACATGGAAAATCGCAGCACGGCCAGCACCATGATTGGTCAGCAGGTGGCCATGCCGGTGGCCATTGCACCCACTGGCCTAACTGGCATGCAACACGCAGACGGTGAAATCTTGGCAGCACGGGCTGCCAAAAAATTTGGCATTCCCTTCACGCTTTCAACCATGAGCATTTGCTCGATCGAAGATGTGTCCAAAGGCACGGATGGCCACCCCTTCTGGTTTCAGCTGTATGTCATGCGTGACCGCGATTTCATTGAGCGCCTGATTGAGCGGGCACGTGCAGCCAGTTGCTCAGCTTTGGTCATTACTTTAGATTTGCAGATTTTGGGTCAACGCCACAAAGACTTGAAGAACGGTTTATCAGCGCCGCCCAAATTAACAATTGCCAACATGATCAACATTGCGACCAAACCGCGCTGGGCTTTGGGCATGTTGGGCACATCGCGCCGCGAATTTGGCAACATTGTGGGCCATGTCAAAGGCGTTGAGAACATGAGCTCCTTGTCCGCTTGGACAGCTCAACAGTTTGATCCCCGCCTTAACTGGGGTGATGTGGAATGGATCAAGAAACGCTGGGGTGGCAAGATCATTTTGAAAGGCATTCAAGATGTTGAAGATGCTCGCCTGGCTGTTGAAAGTGGTGCCGATGCCATGATTGTGAGCAACCACGGCGGCCGCCAACTCGATGGCGCTCAAAGTAGCATTGAAGCCTTGCCCGCCATTGTCGATGCGGTAGGCTCAAAAATTGAAGTACACATGGACGGCGGCATTCGCAGCGGTCAAGATGTGTTGAAGGCTCGCGCATTGGGCGCACAAGGCACCTACATTGGTCGGGCCTTTTTGTATGGCCTTGGCGCGATGGGCCAACCCGGTGTGGAGAAAGCACTGCAAATCATTCACAACGAATTGGATTTGACCATGGCGTTTTGTGGTCGCACGCAGATGGACACGGTTGACAAGAGCATCTTGTTGCCAGGCACTTTTCCGCAATAAAGTGGCCCTGTTAGCTTTGAGTTTGTGACCGACATCAAAGCACTTCCATCGCCGCTCAAACGGCGCATTGCCCACCTCGACATGGACGCTTTTTATGCGTCCGTCGAGTTGTTGCGTTACCCCCAACTCAAAGGCCTGCCCGTGGTCATCGGTGGCGGCAGACGCAAAGAGGATGACTTGTTGGGGCGCTTGCGTGCAGCCCACCCAGACTTCGAATGGTCTGCCGACAATCTGTCAGAAATTCCCTTGGATTTTTTCCCGCGCATTGAAGGCTATACCGGCCGAGGTGTCATCACCACAGCCACCTATGCGGCCAGGCAATTTGGCATTGGTTCGGCCATGGGGCTGATGAAGGCCGCCAAACTTTGTCCTCAAGCCATTTTGTTACCGGTGGACTTCGACCAATACCGGC
>CANFJC010000093.1 GCA_947447245.1 Comamonadaceae bacterium | reverse complement strand
CATGACTTGGGCATAACCCAAACCGATGCCGCTGGCAGCCCCTGTAATGGCGACGACGCTGTCTTCGACTTGGAAAAGTTGTTGTGCCTGCATTGACCCATTTTGTTTATTCTTTAGTTGATATGTCAATATAGGGTAGACCCTCAATCAACCCAATGGCATCATGGAGTTTCGGTACCAATTGCTCTTCGCACTTCTTACCCATCATCACATATGAGATTCCCAATTCCTGGGCCACGTGCGTCATGGGCTTGGGTCACTTTATTAAACAAACAAAAAATCCGTTTAAGAAATATTTTCCTCATACAGATCAACAACTTATAGGAGTCGAACTAAGAGTGTGGAAGTAGTGTGGAAGAAACAGGGAAATTTTCTTGGTTTTAAAGCTGTAGGAACCTGGTTCGAGCACAGGTCGACAGCAATAAGGCCTCTTGATAGAAATGCAATCATTATTTGTCTATTGATTTAACTGACTTAGCCGCTTCTTCGCCGGCTCTGAGTCCTGTGACTAGGGCTTGCGATAAACCTCCCACGTAGCCATGGCCGCTGAAGCCTCCAACATCGGAACCGGCGGCGAATAAATTGGCAATCGGTTGAGTTTGTAGTTCAGAAACATCTGCTGTAACCAATGCGAGTGAGGAGATTGACGATGAACGTCGAAGTACACGCATATCCAAGTCAGTGAAAATACCTCCGCAGGTGAAAGTGATTGAAGCCTGCACCAGCACAGCTGTAAAAGGAGAATCTACAACTGGGTAGTGGTTTCCATTACGAGTTGGATTCAATTCTGCGTGCTTGCCTAACGCGATAGCTTCGTTGTAGGCACGGAGCGTACGCAAAGCTGTGTTAGCTGGTAAGCCCCAAGCTACCATTTTTTGAGTAAGTTCTTCTAAACTGCTGGCTTGGATCACACAAGCGCCTGCTTTTTTTGCGCGGTCAATTACAACACTTGGCAGCGGGCTGCCCTCGATCGCTTTCTCGCCAACTGTAGCGTCAAACACGTAGACAGCTTTGCAACCCGATTGACGTGCAATGTAAGAGTTCAATAACTCTTCACCAGTTCCAGAGGACTCGTCGGCAAAGCGCTCACCTGCCATGTTCAGCGCTACAGCCAACTGTCCGTACTTGTGACTCATGGCCTGGAATTCCAAGCGGTTAAAGCGAGCCGGTGGAGCGGACATCGCATGACCATAGAAGGTATTTAGAAGCGGCGTGATCGCCGCACCGGCAGCACTCGCTGCCAACAGACCATCCCCAGTGCTCCAAGGGTTACTGCGCAAGTAGAGCAAGTCTGGTGTGGACGTAATGTAACGTGCGATTAAATCTGGGTTTCCTTGAAATCCCCCAGTTGCGATAATGACCGAACTGGCGTTAATCTCAAGCGGCCCTTTTGAATCGAACGCTAAGACGCCAGTCACCTCACCATCGCTCAACTTCAATTCCTGCATCGCCACTTCATGTATTGCCTCGCCACCCATCAGTGCAATTTTGTTTAATAGCAGCGCTGTCATTTGAGCAGGCTCACTACGTCGAGCACGGCCATAGCTCAAGAAAGCGAATTCAGGCTCAAGTTGAACGCCCAATTGAGTTAGCCATTCAAAAGCATCCGGCAACTGATCGACTAGCATTTCCTGCAAAGTAGGATTACCTTCGGGCACATGCCGCTTCAAAACAGCAGCATCCATGAAACTCCAAATTGTTCCATTTGAAAGCGCCATTGAACCGCCGAAACGAGTGCCTTTCTCAATTAACAAAACTTTTACACCCTGCTCCAAGGCGCGAACAGCAGCACATAGTCCTGCCATACCACCGCCTATGATCAGCACGTCAGTTGAGCGTTGCCGGATAGCCATGAACTCAAAAAGAAATGATTAGTCTTTCTTACCGACCATCGAGGCAATTTGCCTAAAGCGCTCGTATTCAGTTTTCACGAATTTTTCAAGCTCGGCCGCTGGGGCGTAGTCCACCTGTGCCCCACCATTAGTAACACCCTGTACTACTACTGGGTCGCGTGCGACCTTGCCTAATGCCTCAGACAACTTGGCTACAACCGCAGGCGGTGTGCCAGCCGGTGCAAACACACCGTACCAAGCCCCAAAGGTGAAGTTCTGGAAATCTCGTTCGCGCATTGTCGGCACATTAGGAAACGTCGCGCTTCTGCTATCACCTGTCCATGCGAGGGGTCTGAGTGCTCCAGAGTCAATAAAACCTTTAACGCCTTCAGGCGGATAAAACAACATCGTCACCTCACCTCTTATCAAGTCTGTCATCAACTGACCAGGATTGTTGTAAGGTACATGCGCGATCTTCACACCGGTGAGTTTAGAGAGGTAAGCACCTGGTAGGTGACTGGCTGTACCAAAACCAGTGGAACCAAAATTAGCCTTACCAGGATTAGCTTTTAGCCATGCCAACAATTCCTCAACCGTCTTGATTGGGAGGGACGAGCTAACGACGAGGATTGTGCCAACGCTGTACAACCTTGCAACGGATACAAAGTCTTTGATTGGGTCATAGCTCATCGTTTCGAGGAGGTGGGGATTGACCGACTGCGTTTGGGTCGTGCCAAAGAATAAAGTGTATCCATCCGCAGGCGCGCGAGCTGCGAAGCTGGCACCAATCGCTCCGCTGCCGCCAGCCTTGTTGTCAACTACTACTGCCTGTCCTAGCAAGGATGTAAGTGAAGCGCCTGTTCTACGAGCGAGTATGTCGGTGGCACTTCCCGCTCCATAAGGCACGATAACCTTAATTGGCTGGGTAGGATAAGACTGCGCTGATGCTGTTGTGTAAATGACAGCAATAGTTGTTGCAAATAAAAGGCCTTGTATGCGTTTGATAAAAGTCATCAATGTCTCCAAAAATAGATTAATCCGAGATCGCAATTTGTTCTTTAAGCAATCCAGCAGCAAGCAGTCCAACGCGAATCTCTTCGCCTACTTCAGGAGTCACGCCTACCGACGGTGGGCGCACGCGGGATGATGGTAATTCACCCAATTGCACAAGCGCTTCCTTATGAGATGCGACTTCGCTTGTCGGCCGTTTAAAGTGATGGTTTTCCCATACAGATTCCATGATTGGTGCGCATCGCTCCATTAAAGACACTGTCTTTGCTTTGTTGCCCGCAGCCGAAGCTTCCAGCAACTCAACCCACAAAGCGGTAGCGACAGTGCTGATGCCGATGAGCGCGCCGTGCGCACCATATTCGAGAAAATCGGGTAGTGCGGGACCATCAACAGCCGCAAGGATTGAAACCTTATCTTTTAACGCATCCCAAATCGGCTGGTAAACCTCAAGAGTTCCACATGCAGCCTTTATACCGACAACGCCAGGGACCTCCGCTAGAGCCTTTAACGTTTCGAGGGAATACGCGCAGCCACTTGCAGGTGAGTATAGAAAAACAATCATCGGAACACCCGCCTCACCTAACTCACGAAAGTAGGCAACGATAGAGGGTATGTGACCGCGCAAACGGCTGTAAGCTCGCACATCGAAAGGCGGCAAAACCAGCAAAGCATTCGCTCCGGCAGCCTTAAGAGCGTGAGCTTCGGCCGCAGCCCTCTTTGCGCTTGAGTTAGAGATACCAGCTATGACTGTCTGCCCTTGCGAAACGGTTGCAGCGGCCTCTTTAACAATCAACACCTGTTCATCGTGCGATAGTTGAAGAATCTCGCCGACTCCTCCGTTAACAACAATGCCCTTTACACCAGAAGTCGCGGCAACTGTTCGCAAGTGTTTCCTCAATGAAGAAATATCAATTGTCAGGTCTTCAGCAAAGGGCGTCACTGTCGCGGGGTACAAGCCACGGAAAGATATCGATTTAGTTGTCATAGATTAAATCCTGAAAGATTCTGCACAAGAAGTGATTCTTCTACTTTTATCTGGATCTTAAAGATGAAGTAGTAGGTGGAATTCGGCAAAGGTATGACTCATCATCGCAGTTTTGCCAAAACCTTCCCCCATTTTTGATGGTCGTTGGTAATTATTCGTGAAAACTCTTCAGGACTTGTGCCTACACCACTAAATCCTAAGGCGAGATGCGCCTTACTCACTTGCGGATCAGTAAGTGCTGTTCTAACTGCTAGGTTAAGTTTCTCAACAATGTCTCTGGATGTACCTTTTGGCGCAAGCAAACCAAACCAAAAATTTGCTTCGTATTCCTTAACGCCGCTTTCAGCGAAGGTCGGAACATCTGGAAGTGCTGGATCGCGCTTTGCCGTGGTAACGGCAATTGGCAATAAACGATCTTTGCCCATAGTTTGCACGGTAGACACTGTAATCACGCCAGCGGCCAACTCTCCACTAATTACATCAGTTATCAATTGGCTTCCGCCCTTGTATGGAATATGAATCATTTCAATGTTCGCCAAGTCCAGCATCAACGCGGCGCTTATGTGACCTGCTGACCCAACTCCTGGCGAACCATAGCTAAGCTTGCCTGGATTTTCACGCGCTTTTAAGATCAGTTGCTGTACCGATTTGTAGGGAGAATTTGCCCCAACTACCATGACATTGGATAGCGAGGCGGTTAAGGAGATGGGTGCAAATCCATGCAACGGGTCATAGGTGATTTTGACGCCTAAGGCTGGACTAAATGCAAATGCGCCGATGCTACCCCAAAGCAATGTGTAGCCATCTGCTTTCGCTTCAGCTACTGCCGCAGTTGCAGGAAGACCTCCAGCACCCCCACGATTTTCAACAACGAAAGTCGTGCCTAAAAGCTCGCCCATTTTTCGAGTTACCAATCTGGCCGAAGCATCTGCGCCACCACCTGCGGCGAAACCAACGATTACTTTGATGGGTCTCCCAGGGTCTGGCCAGTTCACTTGCGCCATAGCTGTGCTGACAAAAAGAGCAATGCAAGAAAAAAAGGAAATTTTCAGCTTACGCATGTTGAATAACACCTAGTTTTACAGAGTTCTTATTGCTTAACAGGATACGGCTTGCAGTTAAAAAAGTCAAAACAATAAAATTTTTCCACATATTGGAATAATTTTTAATTAATGGGGAACAGCCTGCTTTGACAAGACTTGGCTGAGTGCTTCAGATTCACTGCGAAGCAATTTTAGAATTTCTGTACGCCGTTTGCCTGAGAGACGCATGGACAAAGCCACAATCGCAAGTCCTGCAACACATCGCCCAAATGCACCAAACACTGGTACGGCCAGGGCCGCAATTTGCGGCGTTGTTTGTCGATAAGTATTGAGAGCGTAGCCAACACGCTGAGCCTCTTCAACTCTCTCAAAAATTTCAGACATATCAATTCTCATTTCTTCTGCATTTTGACCAACGATCCATTTCAACTCTTCTTTTTCAATACAAGACATAATTGCCAATCCACCTGCGCCAGAGGCAAGAGGCCGCCGAGTCCCCACAGAAACCATCGAAGTCTGAATTGGAAATTCACCAGACTGCTTCTCAATACATACACCATCGAGTCCGCTTCGTATGGTGACAACAAGAGTATCTCCGGTAAGCTTTGCAAGTTCCTTGACAGTAGGCTGAACAAAATCAAGCAATGGGAATCGTGAACCAGCAGTCAACCCTAATTCATACAAAGCAGGACCCAAGTTGTAGCGCTTGTTCAACTCCTGTGTAGCCATTCGTTCTTGTATAAGTCCCTGCAGGATTCGATGCGCAGTTGGGGGTTCTAGATTCAAAGAGGCTGAAATTTCGCTCAGCTTCAAACCCTCTCGTGAATGCAACGCCAAAAGTCTCAAAACATCATGTGCACGTCTTAATACCTGAGTACCTGGTGCAGGAGGACCAATACGTAATTTTTTTTCGACTGCCGTATATTTCATAGCGACTTTCTTCATCAACCGATAAATCAATTCAATGGAACAAACAAGTTGCTAGACGCGGTCAGAAAACTGCGCTATTATTTATTTGAATAACTATATTATTCCATATATTGGAATTAAAAATGAGCCTTAATTTACCAAAATCAAGTGCCCTGCAAGGCATCCGCGTGTTGGAACTTCCTGGCCAACTCGGGGCATACGCAGGCAAACTGTTTGCAGACATGGGGGCTGATGTCATACTGATTGAGCCCCCTGGAGGTGCGCCAACGCGCAGAGCGCTGCCCCTCATCTCAGACGTATCGCCAAGCAGTGGCGAGGCAAGTTTAAATTTCGCATACTTCAACACAAGTAAACGCTCCATCACCCTTGATTTGGACCACTCCCCAGGTCAAGAGGCATTCAAAAAACTTGCAGAAACAGCAAATTTAATTATCGACAGCTCACGCCCAGGTGCGATGAAAGCTCGTGGCTTAGATCACCTCGCGCTCTCATCAATAGCACCAAGACTGGTGTACACCGCCATTACACCCTTCGGTCAAACAGGGCCCTATTCCGAATATGAATCAGAAGATATCGTTCTGCTCGCATTAGGCGGGCTCTTGAGTTTGGCCGGTTTTATTGACAGCCCCCCTACAAGGGTTTGGGGAAATCAGGCTGTATTGGCGGCGTCGCAATTTGCGGCAGCTGGCTCATTAGCGGCAGTTCTTCATGCAGAAGTTACAGGTGAGGGGCAACATGTAGATGTTGCTGCCCAACAGTGTGTTGTCATGGGTCTAGAAAATGCTGTTCAATTTGCAGATCTTGAAGGTACCGTTCGCAAAAGAGCTGGAGGCGCTGTTCGATTTGCAGGAACAGGTATTTTCTCTTGCTTAGATGGCGAAGTTTTCGTGATGGCAGCTGGCGTTGGAGATCCACGATTTTGGCAAAACACTGTTGCTTGGTTGCGCGATGAAGGCATAACTGCGGTTGAAGAAATTTCTGATGAAAAGTGGCGTGATTTTCGATTTCTTGCTACAGATCCAGCGAAAGAAGTATTTAGACGAATTTTCACACCTTTCTCAGCAACCAAAACGCTGAAGTATCTTTACCACGAAGGGCAAAGACGCGGTGTTCCCATCGCACCTATGTCAGCACCTTCAGATCTAGTGGCAAATGATCAGCTTAACTCTCATAACTACTTCGTTCCAATCGATCATCCCAAAATCAGCCGTGACGCAAAGATGCCAGGCGCTCCCTACCTACTGTCAGCTACCCCAGCTGTGATCACCCGAAGCCCTAGGGCAGGTGAGCATACGCAATACGTTTTATCTGAAGCAGGCTTCACAGTAAGTGAAATTGCTGACTTTATGGCGGAGAAATCACGATGAACTTGAAAAGCTCTAAACCAATATCAGCAGGACCTTTAACCGGTGTCAAGGTGACAGACTTCACATGGATTGGTGCGGGCTCTTTCACCACAAAACTGCTTGCCGACATGGGTGCGGATGTTGTAAAGCTTGAAACAGCAACACGTCCCGACACACTTCGAATGATGCCGCCATTTAAGGACAAAGTTACAGGCGTTAATCGAAGTGGCTACTTCGCAGATCGAAATACAAGCAAGCGCAGTATTGCCCTCAACATGAAAAAACCAGAGGCCCGAGAAATTGCTAAAAGCATGATTGAACAATCACACATTGTGATCAACAATTTCACACCCGATGTGATGACAAAATTTGGACTTGGGTGGGAACAAGTAAAAGTTTTTAAGCCAGATATAGTTTACGTAGCGATGTCGCTTCTAGGAGCGACAGGACCAGAACGAGATTATCTCGGTTATGGACACATGGTCAATGCGATGAGTGGATTGCTAGGATTGTCAGGTTATTCAGACCGAGATCCAACCGGAACAGGGACGAATTATCCTGATCACATACCTAATCCAACCCATGCAGTTTTTGCATTGCTTGCAGCATTACGACATCTTCGCCGAACTGGTCTAGGACAATTTGTTGACGTCGCTCAACTCGAACCCGCAGTGTCATTACTGGGACCAACAGTTATGGAATGGACTGTGAATGGGGTAAACCGGCAGCGAATGGGAAACCATCATGATGAATTTGCACCACATGGTGTTTATCCAACTGCAGGTGACGATCGTTGGATTGCAATTGCTGTCGCAAACGATGATCAATGGCACGCTTTGGCTAAAGTCCTAGAACGCAGTGAATGGTTGAATGACACGCGTTGGGTGAGCCCAAAATCGCGATTACTGAACAGAGATTCTCTCAACGAAGCAATTGCAAAAGCAAGCAGTGCTCACGACGGAGAACGCTTAATGCAGGCCTTACAAGAACGCCGAGTCCCTGCTGGCGTAGTTCTAGACTGTTCTGAAGTCATTACGAATTCGCAATTGGTTCACAGGCATCAATGGGTTCATCTTGACCATCCTGAAATGGGTAACTCTCTTTACAGCGCACCCCCCATGCATCTGTCAAAAACTCCTGCCTGGCCCAGAAGCCCTGCCCCATTGCTTGGTCAACATACCCGTGAGGTATGTCGTGAATGGCTCAACCTAGAAGACCATCGCATTGATGAGTTAATTGCACAAGAAGTCTTGAAATAACGCATCAATCAATCTACCTATCAGTCACTGTTTAATCTTAAGGAATAGCATGGCACTTGAAATTACCGTAAAAGACAGAATCGCTACTATCACAATGAACAGACCGCATGCGTTGAATTCATTTGACATGGAAACTCGGCGCCAAATGCACGAAGCTTGGCACAGACTTCGAAGTGATGACGAAATTTGGGCAGCAGTGATTACAGGCGCTGGCGATAAAGCATTTAGTACTGGTTCAGACTTGAAAAACTCTCTTCCTTCTGAACGAAGCTTTGCGAGTCAACAGTATGGCGGAGAGCCTGTCCCAACATTTTTGGGTGATTTGCATCTGGTCGATAAGCCTTTAATAGCAGCCATCAATGGTTATGCAGTTGGTGGAGGGTTGGAATTAGCGCTAGCTTGCGATATACGAGTTTGTTCCAACAATGCAAGCTTTTCGCTTTCAGAAGTCAAAATTGGGAGCATCCCAGGGGGGGGTGGAACTCAAAGATTAGTTCGCGCGATCGGAATGTCGGATGCAATGCTGATGCTACTTTCAGGCGACAAGATAGATGCAACAGAAGCACATCGAATCGGTTTGGTCAGCCGTGTTTACGCTCAATCAGAGTTGCTCGATCAAGCTATTGCGTTGGCGCAACGCATTACGGCAAATGCACCTCTGGCTGTTAGGGCTGTAAAACGAGTTGCTTATCAAGGGTTGGACGTTCCCTTATCCCACGGGCTTGCAATGGAACGACAGGTGTTTGGACTTCTTTATAGCAGTGCTGATCGCATTGAAGGTCGAAAAGCTTTTTCAGAAAAACGAAAACCTGTTTATACAGCTCAATAAATCACTGCATATCTCAAGCATTACCTCTATCAAGGACCACTTTCATGTCAATAACACTTCGCCCTGATCTAGAAGAAATGCGTATCTCATTGCGTAAATTTTGCACTCAGCAACTAGAACCTCTAGCACGAAAGATCGATGAAACTAATGAGTTACCGCCTGAAGTGATTCCTCTTCTTGCTGACGCAGGTTATTTAGGAATGCGGCTTCCAGTTGCAAATGGAGGAATGGATGTTGGACTATCAACATACTGCTTGGTGCTTGAAGAACTCAGTCGTGTTCATCGGATGTTCAATTTAATTGTTTCTGCATCAAGCGGAATCGCCCCATCCGCCATTGCGCACTTGGGTACAAGTGAGCAACAAAGCCGTTACCTTGATGGTGTTTCTACTGGTAAAAAACGAGGTGCGTTTGCACTAACAGAACCAGAAGCTGGGTCTGACTCTGCGTCAATGAAAACTCAAGCT
>CANFJC010000092.1 GCA_947447245.1 Comamonadaceae bacterium | reverse complement strand
AGCCCACCAAGAGCCCAAAGCAATGCCTGCTGTCATGAAAATCCAAGCAACAAGGGTCCATGGCCGAGACCAACGGGCCCACGCGGCATCCATTCGACCTGACAACAATGCCGAGACAGAAAAAGCAAAGGCCACAGAAAAGCCCACATAGCCCATGTACAGCATGGGCGGGTGAATGACCAGGCCCGGGTCTTGTAACAAAGGGTTCAAATCGCGACCGTCCGCGGCGGCGGGCAAGAGGCGCTCAAAGGGGCTGGAAGTGACCAAGATGAACATCAAGAAGCCGGTTGAAACCAAGCCCAGAATGCCAATGACGCGCGCCACCATGGCCAAGGGCAATGTGCGTGAAAAAATGGCGACTGACACAGTCCAACCAGACAGCATGAGCATCCACAACAACAAAGAACCTTCGTGACCTCCCCACACCGATGCAAACTTGTATTGCGTCGGAAGCAGTGAATTGGAATGCTCCGCGATGTATTTGATCGAGAAGTCATCGGTCAGTGCACCATGCGCCAGTACGGCAAACGAGAAAGCAATCAGCAAAAATTGGAGCATCGCAGCAGGTTTTGCCAATGATTGCCAACGTTGGTTGTCGTTCACGGTTCCGGCAAGCGGCAAGACACCTTGAACCAGCGCCACACACGCAGCCAGAATCAAGGCAAAGTGACCAATTTCAACAATCATTCAAAACTCTTTTCAATTAATTAGATGGCTTCACAGATTGCGCGGCCTTGGCGGTTGCAGCCGCATCAAGCGCATGCTTGGCTTCAGGCGGCATGTAATTTTCGTCGTGCTTGGCCAAGACTTCAGAGGCGGCAAAAAGTTGGCCCTCTGACAGCTTACCTTGGGCCACAACGCCCTTGCCTTCTTTGAACAAGTCGGGCAACAAACCTTTGTAAGTGACGGGAACTTCGTGGGCAAAATCGGTCACGACAAATTGGACGAATTCGCCGTCTTTCTTCAAGCTGCCTTCTTTCACCATACCGCCTACACGAAAGGCCTTGCCTTTGGGCGCCTCGCCTTTAGATACTTGAGTCGGTGTGAAAAAGAAAACCAGATTGCTTTGGAATGCATTCAAGACAAATGCACCCGCAATGGCCAAAGCAGACACACCTGCGGCAATCAATAAAAAACGTTGATGTCTGGATTTCATCAGGACCAATCCTTGCTGTTTGTTTGAGCAGCCAACTCGCTTGCAACTTGGGACAGGGCTTGCGCTCGCGCATTGTTCACCCACACCACTTCCAATGCCATAAACACGGCAGTCACTCCGAAGCTACCCCATACATAAAGACCATACCCACCCATGGCCCAAAAATCGTTCCAGCTGTTCCAAATCATGCGATGGCACCTCCCACAGGGTTCTTCATCATGTGGGCTTTCACTTCCGGTAATTCAGCGACCCACTGAGTGTGTCTTTCTCGAACCAAAATGATGCTGCGAACTCTGTAAAGGGCGATGGCCACCGCATACATCCAAAACGCAATGCCCATGATCAACATGGCTTCCAGCATGACCTGCGCCATGCTCGATCCTTTGGTCAGCGACACAGACGCCCCTTGGTGCAAGGTGTTCCACCACTTCACAGAAAAATAAATGACGGGCACATTGAGCGCGCCCACCAAGGCCAAAATACCACCTGCTTTGTCTGCACGGCGTGGATCGTCAATGGCACTTGTCAGGGCAATGTGACCCAAATACAAAAAGAACAAAATGAGCTCAGAGGTCAGCCGTGCGTCCCACACCCACCATGCACCCCACATGGGCTTACCCCAAAGCGCGCCCGTCCAAAGTGACAGGAAAGCGAAGATGGCACCTGTCGGTGCCAAGGCTTTGGTCATCATGCCCGAAAGGCGCGTATTGAAAGTCAGTCCCAACAAAGCCCAAAAAGCCATGGCCAAATAAATCACCATGGACATCCAGGAAACAGGCACATGCACAAAAATAATGCGATAGCCCTCGCCCTGCTGAAAGTCGGTGGGCGCCACAAACATGCCCAGCCACAAGCCCCAAACACTGAGCCCTGTGGCCAACAAGCCAAACATCGGCCAAAGCTTTCCAGCCAAAGGGTAAAAGTTTTGGGGAGAGGCGTAGAAAAATAGTTTTTGAATCATGGAATGAATGACCGCTTAGGATTCAAGTGCAATGCGAAGCGATGCCGCACTTGCCCAAGGACTGAACACGGCCGCTACCAAAACGAGTGCAGCCAACACCGACAAATGGGCAGAAGCACCCAAGCCACTGATTTCTGCTTGAACTGCGCCAGCGCCAAACACCAACGCTGGCACATACAAAGGCAAAACCAACAAAGACAAGAGCACATCGCCGCCGCGCACGCCCAATGTGAGGGCCGCGCCCACTGCGCCTATCAAGGAAAGCACCGGCGTACCCAAAAGCAAACTCAAAGTCAAAACCCAAAGTGCGTTGGTAGAAAGGTCAAATTGCAAGCCCAAAATAGGCGCCAATAAAACCAAAGGCAAGCCAGAGAGTAACCAGTGCGCAAAAATTTTGGCGGCAACCAACCCAGATAAACTGTTGGGCGATAAGGCCATTTGCTCCAGTGTGCCATCGGCATAGTCGGTGGCAAACATGCGTCCCAAAGACAGCATGCTGGCCAACAAAGCCCCCACCCACAAAATACCCGGCGCCACCAATCGAAGCGTGTTCATTTCAGGACCAATGCCTAGGGGAAAAAGCGCTGCCACCACCACAAAGAAAAACACAGAGGTAATGACCTCATTTTTACGCCTTAAGGCCAAGGTCAGGTCGCGCTTCACGATGGCAACAAAAGCACTCATGCACTCAACCTGTAAGAGCGGCCTTGGCCGGCCAGCGAGACCGCTTGGTGGCTGGTTAAAAGCACCATGCCCTGGCTGCTCAGGTGGGCATTGATGACTTCAGACAGCGCATTTTGGGCCGCAGGGTCCAGTGCCACAAAAGGCTCGTCCAAAATCCACAATTTGGCGGTGCTGACCACCAGGCGCGCCAAAGCCGTTCGGCGCTTTTGACCTTGTGACAAAACACGAACTGGCAACTGTTCCCGTCCCCTGAGACCCAACTGAGCCAATGCCGCCTTGGCTTGGCTCTCAGACAACTCTCGCCCAGCAACGGCCGCATGGGACAGCAGATTTTCTAGGGGGGTGAGGTCTTCTTTGAGGGCCAATTGGTGCCCTAGATAGGCCAAATTGGACCGAAATTCGTCCTTATTTTCTGAAACTGGCTGGCCTTGCCAGCAAATCTCGCCCTCCTCCAGAGGGCTCAAGCCGCAAGCCAGCCTCAATAAGCTGGTTTTCCCAACCCCATTGTCGCCCTCCAAATGCAAATACTCGCCGTGTTGCAATGAAAAGGAGACGCCTGAAAACAGACGCTTTTCACCGCGGGAGCAACAAAGATTGGAAACGCTGAACATGTGCCTGAATGATCGCAGAAGATGCCCATCCAGAATTGATTCAGGTCAAAAATAATGAGCAAAAAAAAGGGCAAATTTGACTTTGCCCTTCATTTTAGCCCTCTGGCTTATTCATCTGGCTCTTCGTACTCTTTGGGCAACTGGTGCGCAATGCCCTTGTGGCAGTCAATACAGGTTTTACCCTCCTCTTTGGCCTTCATGTGCTTTTTATAAGGGGTTTGTTTTTGAAGCTCAGCACTCATGGCGTCAAAGTTATGGCAATTTCGACATTCTCGTGAATTACTGTCCTTCATTCGAGCCCACTCATGAGTGGCCAATTGCATGCGTTTGGCTTCAAATTTTTCGGGTGTGTCAATGCTGCCTGTTATTTTTCCCCAAACCTCCAAACTGGCCTGTGATTTGCGGATCATTTTGTGAACCCAATCTTTAGGCACATGGCAATCTGAACAAATGGCCCTGACACCCGTGCGGTTGGTGTAGTGAATGGTTTCCTTGTACTCTTTGTAAACCGTGTCGCGCATTTCATGACAGGTGATACAAAATTCCAAGGTATTGGTCATCTCCATACCGGTGTTAAAGCCACCCCAGAAAATAATACCCGCCACAAAGGATGCCGATGAAATTGCCAGCAATGAATATTTTGCAGGCTTGTTCAAAGCGCGCCAAAGGCGCTTGAAAAGTCCGACTTTTTCGTTGTCCATGTGAGTTCCTAAGCTTGTTGATTTGAGAGGGTGAGAGCGCGCATCAAATCAAAAGTAGTGCGTCAAAGTCACAGCAAGCGCGTTGGCTTTGTAGCTTGGTGCCACTTGATTGGTTGGGATCAAAGTGGCTGGCGTGAAGCCATACTGATAACCGTTGTAGTAGAAGTCTGAGCTCGTGAGTTTCTGATAGGCATACCGAACAGTCACGGTGCTGGATTTATCGACTTGATAACTGGCTTTGAGTTTGACCTGACCAAATTGACTGCGAATGTCAGGCAGTTGGCCGCATGAGTTGATGGCCGCAGCATTGCAGGATAGGCCGCCAGTGGTGGTCGTGGCATAGTTCAAAACTGTGCCGTAAGCACCTGTTCCTAAGGAGTAAGCCACATCACCCGACACCTCCAATTTGCCACCCATCAAGCCAGTTTGCTTGATACCAACGCCCACCGTGGTGTCGTTGTCTTTCAAGAGGTTGGTCCAACTGGCAGTCGCTGGGATGCCAATGGCTGTCGCAGATGCCGCGCTGGCAGTGACTGTACTCCGCTGCAAACTCGTCAGCTCACGTTGCCGATGCTGCTTGGTCGCGTAAGCAAAGAATGAGCCATTTTCTTGATATGCGTAGGAAGTGTCTGCGTTGAAACTCCAAGTATTGCCATTTTGAACACCATAGGTGCCTGCGCCATATTTATCTTCGGTGTACTTGGTGCTCAGGCCAACAGACACTTGGTCGGATGCTTCCCAATTGATTTGGCCTTTCACAGACTGCTGTGTGCGTGAAGCCGAGAAGAATGGATAGAACCCGTAGTAATCGCCCGCGTTCTGACCTTTGGGGGTGAGGTTGGGTGATGGCACAGGACCTGGCACCGCACCGTTGGTGCTGATGAAATTGGAGATGGCATAAGGATCTGTGGTGGCCTGACGGTCACTGTAGCCCACACCCAATCGAAGATCGACAGACTCATTGGCTTTCATACGATACGTCGCTTCCAGACGATCGTCTTTGCTTGTAATCGCAGTGACACAGTTGGTACCAGCAGGATAGCCCGTACCCACCGCGAAGCTGTTACACCAACGTTCCACATCTTCATGCACATAAGCCATTCGCGTAGATTGACCGTCTTTGATGCGGTAGTCACCTGCCAACTCCAGCTGAGATTTTTTGTTGCTCAAAGGCGTGTTGGGATAGAGCGCTGTGTGCTGACCACTGATCGCGTTGAAGTTTTGCATGTAGGACGTGGTTTGGTTGTCACGTTCGTCAAATTTCAAACCAGCAGACAGCGTCAAATCTTTGTAGGAGCGATCGGTGAGCTTGACATCGGCATGGGTGTTGATCACTTCACCATTCAAAGAAGTCATGGGCGAAGCAGCCACCATCATGCCAGTTTCCGGCGTCACAAAAGCGCTGTTTTGTGTGTTTCTGCCGTACGACAAATTGGCTGCTAATTTGGTGTGAGGTGTCAATGCATAGCCACCCTGTAAATTCAACTGATTGAAGCTGTTGCTAGGCGGCGTGGTCATGGCTTGCAAAGCACCTGTGTAGGCTGTGGTGCCTGCAAAGCTTTGAAAATTCACACGGTCGTAGTCGTCGGTGTAAAAAGACCCAAAGTAGGAAGCCGTTAAGTGTGCACTCTCGCCCTTCCAGTTCCATGCCACTGTCAGGGTGTCTGTTTTAGAGGAGGTGGGCATTGGCAAAACCGTGACGGCTTCTCCCGTGGCACCACCCACACCTGCCACGCCAAAGCCCATCAACTTAGCGCCACTTTGCGCCAAATGGTTGAAGTCAAAACTGAGGCTATTGCGTGCATCAAGTGCCAACGATGCACTTAGGGAAGAATTGTGACGGGTTGAAGAAATATCCAGGTTGTGAAAAGCGGCCAACTGATTGGCTGTCAAGACATTGGTCCCCGCGCCTGCGGTCGCTGTCAGGCCAAAATTAGATGGCAAGTTAAACAAATTGTTGCCAATAGCGCCCAAATAAGGTGTCTGGTAACTGCCATCCAAGTTATGGCGCAAGGAATCAAAACCTAATTTGTAACTCCAAACTCCTTGCTCTGAAGCACTGACTTCTGCAGAGCCCGAAGACAAACCAATGTCGCTCGCTTGCAAAGACCACCGCTCTAGCCCGCCCTGCTCATTCTTGTTGTACGCAGTACCACCCCGGACATTGATGCCGCCAATGAGCCTAGAGGCTGAGGTGTTCAGGCCGTTGTACTCACCAAATTTGGCCGAAGTTTGAGAGGGCGTGACCACACCCACCTCGACCGAATTGGCGGGTTGTGTCAGCGCTTTGATTTCTGCGTCATCGGCCTGAGCTGTGAGACTTAACAACACACCCGACACCGCTACGGCAATGGCGCTCAACCGTAAATTGTGACTTTGAACTTTCATGATGTTCTCCGATAGAGGTTGATTAGCGTTGCAGATAGCCGCCAGCGGGGCTGTTGGTGCCGTGAACTTGGCTATGGCAATTCATACAAGCACGACCCACGATGTTTTTGCTTGGAAATTGCGCCACACCGGCTGCGTTTTTGCTTGCCAAACCACCTTGAAAACCAGCTGCGTTCACACCAGCTGGGGTGCCGCTTGCGTGGGTGCCGTCATGGCAGTCTTGACACAAGAAAGGTGCGCGTGATTTGAGCAATGGCGAAATGTTAGAACCGTGAGGTGTGTGGCAATTTGCACAGTCTTCGGTCACTGGCTGGTGCTCGAACAAGAAGGGGCCGCGTTTTTCGGCATGGCACTGATAGCAAGTTTCTGTGACTGTGTTTTTCTTCAACAGCTTAGGACCCGCAGCACCGTGTGGGTTGTGGCAATCGGAACAGGCCACTTTGCCTTCTTCGAGAGGATGGTGAGAGATTTTTTTGCCATCCGCACGTTGCTCTTTGTGGCAGGTGTAGCAAACTTCAGTTTGCGTTTTCTTGCTCAACACTTTGTCGGCAGGCCGGTGCACTTTGTGACAATCGTTGCACGCCACGCCACTGGTGTCGTGCTTGCCGCCATCCCAGTTGTTGCGTTTGCTGTCTTTGTGACAAGTCAAGCACTGCCCTGCACGTTCTTTGTCATCAGACATTTTGAAGGCGCCTTTTTTGAAGACAACGTCCGGGGCTACGCGCACTTTGGTCACAGGGTCGCCCTTGACGTGCTTGTCGCTGGCACCATGACAAGACTGGCAATTAGGCGCCTTGGGGTCACCCTTCACACCGTGCTTGGTTTGATAGATTGACAACACAGGTGCTGTTTCGCTCTCGTCGTGGCACTTGGTGCAAATGGCATCTTTTTTCAGCGCTTCTTGTGCACGCTGCGCATTGGCAGAAGGCGCGACAGGCGCATCGGCCGCTTGGGCTGTCAGAGCCGCCGTGCCCAGACCAAAGCTGCTAACTAGCACCAAGGCCGACATGAACTTGTGGATTATTTTCATAGTGATACCCAAATGGTTGAGATACTGAAGGGGCACGTGATGCTTGAATCGATCACTGAGCCAAAATCCACTGCACCAAGTTTTTGATTTGTGCGGCGTCTTTAGGGGGAGAAGTTTTCACAATTTTGTGCTCTTCTTCGTGGCCATCAGGAAACTTGGCTTTCTCACCCGATGTGATGTGCTCGATCAAGCGAGCTTCTGCATTGGCTTTGCCTTTGTACTTGGTGGCCACTGCTTTGTAGGCCGGTCCATCTTTTTCTTTTTCAATGGCGTGGCACTTCAGGCAGTTGTTTTGTTTGGCCAAGGCCTTCGCTGCTTCTTCATCTACAGCGTGTGCGCTGGGTAAAAAAACCAAAGTAGACAAAGCCAGAGCGACTGACACTGCAAATTTCAGATGGATATTCATTTGGTGGACCCTTTTTAGATGTTCATTCATATCTAGGGTCGATTCTCGTGAGTCAGAGAAGTTTTGAATATCAGCGTGAGATGAATTTGAGTATCAGACTATTCCGACAAGCATCGGAATTCTTCTGACCCAAACTCGCCTTTGCAAAGGCGATTCAAACTAATTGGCAATCAGTTGATGGCTGATGGCATACCGAACCAAATCAACTTGGTTTTTCATTTCCATCTTAGACATGATGTGAGATTTGTGGGTACTGACCGTCTTAATGCTCAATGACAATTCGTGGGCAATGGCCGTCAAGCTGAGACCACGGACAATGCGATCAAAAATTTGATACTCCCTGTCGCTCAAACGAGTGTGCGGCAGCGACTGAGCATGCGGCGCAGCCTCCGAGACCAACAACTCTGCCACCCTGGCACTGAAGTAAACGCCCCCAGCTGCCACCTTGCGCAAGGCAGGCAGTATCAAATCACTGTCACCTTCTTTGGACAAATAGCCAGAAGCACCTGCTCGCAATGCTCTCACGGCGTATTGCTCTTCAGGGTGCATGCTGAAAATGAGCACCGGGCACTGAGGCCTTTCGGTCTTGATCAGTTTGATCAACTCCACACCACTTCTGCCAGGCATTGACAAGTCAAGGACCACCAAACCCCAATTGCGTTCGCGCACAAGATCTAAAGCAGCATGGCCATTCATAGCCTCACCTGCAACGACCATGTCCTCTGTGTCAGCCAATATTTTTTTCAAGCCATCGCGAATGATGGCGTGATCGTCCGCCAACAGGACTTCAATTTTCATCATGTCATCTCCAATTCATGCGCCGACAACGGCAGCCTGACTTCGATCGAAACGCCAGCCTTGGCGTCGCCTTCTTTGGCCTTTGAAAGACTGAATTCCCCGCCCAATGCAACCGCTCTTTCGCGCATGCTCAGAAGGCCCATGCCGCCCACTCTTATTTTCTCTGGCATGCCAAGGCCATCATCCTGAATGCGCAGGCATAAAAAATTTACCTCGACCGACAAAGTGATGGCCACATTTTCAGCTTGCGCATGACGCAAAATATTGGTCAAGGCTTCTTGCACGATTCGAAAAAGGGCTGTGGCTCGTGCATCGTCATTGACCAATTGGTGCGCTGCCAAGTCGAGTTCAAGCTTTAGATGGCTTCGCTTCATCACTTCGGACGCATGCCACTGCACAGCCTCTGCAAAGCCTAAGTCATCCAAGATGAGCGGACGCAAATCTGAGGATATACGGCGCACCGACGAAATGGCCACATCCAACATCCGCTTCATGTCAGTCACTCGTTCCAAGGGCATTTCACGCCCTTCCTTAATGCGCGACCCAAGCCAAGCCAATTCCAATTTCAAGCCCGTTAATTGCTGCCCTAAATCGTCGTGCAACTCTCTGGCAATGCGAGAGCGCTCTTGTTCGCGAACTTCTTGCAAAGATGCGGAAAGTTCTCGCAACTGTGCATTCATGTGGCGCAATTCAAATTCGGCACGCCTTCGCTGCGTCACATCGCGCAGCACTGCGGTCATTTGAACTTTGCCTCCTATCCGTGTTTTGGAAATGGTGGATTCAATAGGAAACTCTGTGCCATCAGCACGGCGGCCCATCACATCCAATCTGGGCGCCATCGCACGCGACTCGCCTAAAGAGCCAGCAAAATCTTCAACATGTCTTATGTGCGCTTGACGCAAGACATCTGGCAACAAAATGGACAAATGCTTCCCCAATACTTCGACCGCTTTCATTTGAAACATGCTTTCAGCAGCCGGGTTGAACAACTGAACCTGTTGGTT